>NZ_APJX01000038.1 GCF_000350545.1 Desulfotignum phosphitoxidans DSM 13687 | reverse complement strand
AAATTTTTGAAAAAATAAAAGGCGGGAAACTCGAACGATAAGAAAGAAAACAAAAAGTCAGATTTCAGGCTCCAAGGCTAAATTACCTCCCTGACATCAAAACCCAATACTTAAAACTTAAAACTTAAAACTTAACACTTAACACTTAACACTCAAAACAACTACAATAACGCAGGCCTGACCCCACCCCAGGCCTGACCCCACCCCACTTTTACCTCATCCCCCGTCTGACCTCATCCAGCAACCCCCTGATTTCACTGGTCAGATAATCGCAGAACTTATCTTTCATAAAAGTTCTTTCCTGAACGTCCATTGGCAGGAAACGCGCCATTTCCGACTTGAAAGCTTCGCCGTGAATGATCTCCGGCAACCGCTGCCAGGTACTTTCCAGCTTGAGGTCATAATCATTGACGCAGTAATCATCGATCTTGTTGTTCACCCACCCATGGTTGATTTCCGTCCCTGCCTGCTTCAACCAGCGCAAATCCCAAATATCCCGGTGACGTACATAATGCTGGGTATTGACCAGGGACACCAGCTTGTCAGCCATAATCTCGGCAAGCGTTTCAGTCAGAACCAGCGTGTCGCCATACCCATCCGGCAGAAAGTCATAATTGGTTTGCAGGGCCCTGGGAATACGGGAATACGCAGGAACATTGGCCACTTCAATCTTGATCCGCTGTCTGGGCAAATGCCTCTGTCCAGGCGAGCTTACGACTGTAAGCTGCCATTTATCAACCTTTAACCCGTCGTGATCGGGATCAGCCCTCAATTCGCGGGGCTCCTTGACCAGCACATCGAGACTGTAGCGCGCGCCGATGTAATGCTCAAGACATTCCTTCATCTTCGCCATCTGCCGGCCGGCAAAATCCCTGCCACCGGAAAAATCAAGATCCTCACTGAAGCGGGGTGACCCATAGCACAAACGAAGCGATGTCCCGCCCTGAAAGGTCAAAATATCAAGCAGCCCTTCTTTGTCGAGACTGAAAAGAATGTCATAGTGCAGCAATTCTTTTTCGATCACCGGCCGCATATGGCCACGCCCGGACAGGATCATGGCTTTCTCCACCAGCGCTGCAAAATTTGCCGGTTCAATCATCGGTCAGCGCCTCCTCGTCCACCAGATGGGTATTGCGGCCAACCCGCTTCAAGTCCCGCCATGCGGCCATCGGGGTTGCCAGCCGCAGGGGGCGGCCGACATTGCGAATACTGGCAAGAATATTGGATGTGGCCCGTTTGGTATGGGTGAACTCAATGGTACCCCAGGGGGTGCGGTATAATCCTTTACGGCCCGTTGTCATAACCGTGAGGCGATCGACCGGAATTTGTGAAATGGCACCGTATTCGGAAAGCACGGATTCCAGGCTGAGGTAGTTGTATTCCCCGCGGCGCAGTGCCACGGCAATCCGCTCAACCGTGTGGCTGTCCATGCTGCGCGCCAGGGAATACACATAAATCCCCCGGCAGGCCCGTCGCAACCAGCCATCCTTCACCAGCCGATTCACCGCCTCCTGAAGGGTTTTGGCACTGTCATCCAAAAAAAGCTTGGCGAGATCATGGCGCGTAAATACATAACGCCCCGCCTCATCCCACGCGGTCAACACCTTGATTGCTGTTTGTTTGTCCATAACACCTCAAGTGTACACTAATACTATAATCATATAGTCCTTATGTCAACTTGAGTCAACTGACTTTTTTTGGTTTTTACCACCACATCATCCACCACAACACC
>NZ_APJX01000037.1 GCF_000350545.1 Desulfotignum phosphitoxidans DSM 13687 | reverse complement strand
GTTTTTTGATGCTTTCAGGCAGTTCGGGGCACGGGGTGTAGCCATTGCCGACCGATACGATGTTGACAGCAAGCGCGTTAAATTGATGAGCCTGGGCCTGCGCTATGACCCCGGCGAGTGGTTTGTGATGGGCGAGTGGGCCCGGTCGAGCAGCCGTACTTTTATTGGCGATATCAGAGGCTGGTATATCACCGGGGGGTATCGTTTCAAAGCTTTCACCCCCTACGTGACCCTGGCGCAAGTTCAGGCCCACAGCGACACCTCAGACCCGGGTTTGTCCCTGGCGGGCCTGCCGCCGGCCCAGGCCGCCCAGGCGGCAGGACTCAATGCCGCGCTGAACCAGATACTGGGATCCGCAGCTCAGCAAAAAAGCATATCCCTGGGAGTCCGCTGGGATTTCATCCGGAACGCGGCCCTGAAAGTACAATACCAGCACCTTGATCTGGATGAAGGCTCACCCGGTGTTCTGACCAACATACAGCCGGGATTTGAACCCGGGGGGTCGGTCAACCTGTTCAGCGCCGCCATTGACTTTGTATTTTGATATGATGGGATTGCCGATGAAAATAATGCGAACAAGTGTGATGGTATGGATCTGTCTGGTAAGCCTCATGGCCGGCATCGTATGCGCTGCTGAAGTGGTGGTGGTGGTCTCTTCACAGAACCCGGTCAAGACCCTGTCCCGGGCCCAGATCACGGACATCTACCTGGGCAGGATGATCCGTTTTCCAAACGGGAATCCCGTGGAACCCATCGATCTGAATGAAAGCGCGCCCACGCGCAGCGAATTTTACAGCCGGTACCTGGGGCAGTCCCCTTCGCAGATAAAGGTCCACTGGTCCAGACTGATCTTTACGGGCCGGGGCCAGCCGCCCCCAACCGTTTCCAGCGAGGATGCCATGGCGGACCGGGTGGCTGAAAACCCGGATGCCATCGGATACCTGTCTTCCGATTTTCTGGACGACCGCTTGCAGGTGGTGACCATTGATTGATGTAACCGAGTATACAAATGAACCCATGCCGCCGGTTGACGGCACGGCCGGCCGGGGCCGGCTGCACCGGCTGATCGAACCCCCGTTTTGTCCATTCTCATGGCTTTTTTGATTCTGACGGTAATCTGGATTTTCACGTTCAATTTCATCGCCAGAGAACGTGCCGCAGCCGACCGCACGGCCGCAGCTATGGCCATGGATGTGGCCGACACCTACGAAGCTCAGGTGGTGCGGGCTTTGCGCGAGATCGATCACACATTGAAGATGGTCCGCTATTATCTGGAAGACCGCCCCGCCCAGGAGATCCTGGGAGATTTGCGCGCCGAAGGGCTGCTGCTGCCCGGGATCATCTTCACTGTCAGTATCATCGATGCCCGTGGGGAGATCCTTGACAGCACCAATGACGCTTCGACCCCCGGGAACGTGGCGGCCATGGATTTTTTTTACCGCGCAAAAGCGCAGGAGGATGTGGTCATCGGACAGCCGCAGCAGGACCCGGATTCAGATGAATGGGTGTTGACTTTCAGCCGGGGGGTCAAAGAGACAGGGGATCGGTTTGCGGGAATTGTGGCCGTATCCGTGCATGCCGGCTATTTTGTCAGCGGCTATGAGTCTGATGCGCTGGGGGAACACGGCATTCTCGGACTGGTGGGAACGGACGGCGTTTTCCGGGTACGACGTACGGGTACTGATATATCCGCGGGCACAACCATCAACTACAATGCACTGGTGCAGGAGGACACCCCGGCCGATGCGCCGGCCGAAGTGACCGTCAATCCCTGGGACGATACCCGGCGCTACACTATCGCCAGAAAGCTTTATGAATTTCCTCTGGCAGTCGTGGTT
>NZ_APJX01000036.1 GCF_000350545.1 Desulfotignum phosphitoxidans DSM 13687 | reverse complement strand
TAAGTCGGAATGAGAGTAGATTTTTTAGTTTTTCTGTAGAATATCCTCAAACGTATCAATTATCATCTGCTCTGCGACCTCACTTGAAATTGGAATTCAGCTTTGAAAATATTTTTTTGCCAGAGCAGACAAAACCGATTCAATCTTTTGTTACACAATTCACAGGTGGGAAAAGCGACTGCACTGTTGATTGCATTTCTCCGGTAGAAACAGCCGGCAATAAGTTTAGTGCGCTGCTTTGGCGAATGACTATTAGAGATAGAACCGCAAAGCCAGGCACTGTCTCTAATGATCCTGCAATGATCAGACACCTCCATGATCTGTCAGCCCTGGAAAATTTGGCTGTATCAGATAGTTTGTTTATAGAAAGTATTTATTTATCTATTAAGAAAGATCTTGGAAGAAGCGGGTCTATAATTGATAAAAGTTTAAAAGATATGGCAAAAGAAGCGCTGGAACAATTTGAAGCTGATCCGATTTATAAAAGTGAGTACACCAGATTTGTAGATGCCATGTCATATGCACCTGATGATGAGAGTATTGGTTTTGAGACAGCGGTAGCTTCATTTGAAAGAATCGTTGGATTGCTTATTTAAAAAGGCTAAAGGCCGGGTCTGACTCGAAATCGACAAAATGCTATCCGGCCTGATAAAATCAATAAAAAAAAGCCCCCCTTCACACTCCTGACCCCCAACTTCTCACTCCTCACTACAAAAAGGAACCCATGAAACAAATCCTCCAATCCTACAAAACCGGCGATCTCTGGCTGGCAGATGTACCGGTCCCGGCCTGCAAGTCTGGCGGGGTGGTCATCCAGACCCGGAACTCCTTTGTATCTGCGGGCACGGAGCGCATGCTGGTGGATTTTGCCAAAAAAAACCTGGCAGGCAAAGCCCTGGCCATGCCGGACCAGGTGAAAAAAGTGCTGCGCAAGATGCAGACCGAAGGGATCTTCAGCACCTTGGAAAAGGTGCAGGCCAAGCTGGATCAGCCCATTCCGCTGGGGTATTCCTGCGCCGGGGTGGTGGCGGAAGCCGGCCCGGGGGTTTCGGGCCTGTGTGCCGGGGACCGGGTGGCCTGCGGCGGGGCCGGGTATGCCAACCATGCCCAATATAATTATGTGCCCAAAAACCTGGTGGTCCGGATTCCGGATGCCGTGTCCATGGAAGATGCGTCCTGTGCCACCGTGGGCAGTATCGCACTCCAGGGGGTCCGGCAGTGTGACCTGGGCCTGGGGGAAAATGTCTGCATCATGGGGCTGGGGCTGCTGGGGCTTTTGGCCGTGCAGATGATGAAGGCGGCCGGGGTCCGGGTGATCCGGGTAAAGGATGCGGCAGGCTCGGGCACGGCACACATCGAGGCCGGGTTTATCGGGGCCGGCAATTTCACCAAAGCCGTGCTCCTGCCGGCCCTGAAAAAACAGCCGGATGTGCATCTGAACACCCTGTGCACAGCCACGGGCATGAATGCCGGCCAGACGGCGGGAAAAGAGGGGTTTGCCTGTGCCACCACGGATTTTCAGGTGGTGCTGGACAATGAACAGATCAACACCGTGTTTGTCACCACCCGGCACAACTCCCATGCCCGGTTTGTGACAGCGGCCCTGGCCGCGGGCAAGCACGTGTTTGTGGAAAAACCCCTGTGCCTGACCCCGGAAGACCTCCAGACCCTCCACAAATCCCCCCCCACTCCTGACGCCTCACCCCTGACTCCTCACTCCACACCAATCCTCATGGTCGGCTTCAACCGCCGCTTCTCCCCCCATGCCGCATTCATCCGCGACTATTTCCAGGGCCGCCTGACCCCCATGATGGTCAATTACCGGGTCAATGCCGGGATCATCCCCCCGGATGTCTGGGTCCCGCACCGCCGT
>NZ_APJX01000035.1 GCF_000350545.1 Desulfotignum phosphitoxidans DSM 13687 | reverse complement strand
AGATTTTTGAAAAGATAAAAGGCGGGAAACTCGAACGATAAGAAGACAACGAAAGGCCAGCTCAGAATCCAGCGCTAATTTACCCCACCCCGTCTACTTAAAACTTAACACTTAAAACTCAAAATAACTACAATAACGCAGGCCTGACCCCGAAGTTTTCTAAACTTTGCGGAGGCCGGCGGCGGCGAGGGCCGTGAACAGGAGGGCGTTGGCGGGGATCTGGAGGTTGCCGTCGGAGTAGCTGTGGATGAGGAGGGCCACCAGGGCGGCCATGGCGCCCAGGGTGATGCCCTGGGTCTGGCGGCTGCGGCTTTTGAGGCGGGTGAATCCGGTTCGAAAGAACCAGTACACGATCCACAGCATCACGGGGATGAACAGGATGCCGGCCCAGATATTTCTTCGGCCTTCCAGTTCGTCTTCCAGCTCTCCCTGGGTCAGGGTCGTGATCCGCTGCACCACAGGGGTACTGGCCATGATGATCAGGCCGATGACCACCACGGCGCCCAGCAGGGTTCCCACCAGGCGCTTGTGAACAAACCCTTTTTTCAGGAGAAGTACGACTGCCAGGAACAACATGGCCCCGGCCGTGCCGATCCACCCGCCCCGGGACAGGGTCAACGCCTGGCACACAACCAGAAACAGCGCCAGCCTGACCCCACCCCACTTTTACCTCACCCCCCGTCTGACCTCATCCAGCAACCCCCTGATTTCACTGGTCAGATAATCGCAGAACTTATCTTTCATAAAAGTTCTTTCCTGAACGTCCATTGGCAGGAAACGCGCCATTTCCAACTTGAAAGCTTCGCCGTGAATGATCTCCGGCAACCGCTGCCAGACACTTTCCAGCTTGAGGTCATAATCATTGACGTAGTAATCATCGATCTTATTGTTCACCCATTCATGGTTGATTGCCGTCCCTGCCTGCTTCAACCAGCGCAAATCCCAAATATCCCGGTGACGTACATAATGCTGGGTATTGACCAGGGACACCAGCTTGTCAGCCATAATCTCGTCAAGCGTTTCTGTCAAAACCAGCGTGTCACCATACCCATCCGGCAGAAAGTCATAATTGGTTTGCAGGGCCCTGGGAATACGGGAATACGCAGGAACATTGGCCACTTCAATCTTGATCCGCTGTCTGGGCAAATGCCTTTGTCCAGGTGCACTTACGACTGTAAGCTGCCATTTATCAACATTTAACCCGTCGTGCTCAGGTTCATCCCTCAATTCGCGGGGTTCCTTGACCAGCACATCGAGACTGTAGCGCGCGCCGATGTAGTGCTCAAGACATTCCTTCATCTTCGCCATCTGCCGGCCGGCAAAATCTTTGCCACCGGCAAAGTCAAGATCCTCACTGAAGCGGGGGGCGCCATAGCACAAACGAAGCGATGTCCCGCCCTGAAAGGTCATGATATCAAGCAACCCTTCTTTGTCGAGACTGAAAAGAATGTCATAGTGCAGCAATTCCTTCTCGATCACAGGCCGCATGTGGCCACGTCCGGACAGGATCATGGCTTTCTCCACCAGCGCTGCAAAATTTGCCGGTTCAATCATCGGTCAGCGCCTCCTCGTCCACCAGATGGGTATTGCGGCCAACCCGCTTCAAGTCCCGCCATGCAGCCATCGGAGTTGCCAGCCGCAGTGGGCGGCCGACATTGCGAATACTGGCAAGAATATTGGATGTGGGGCGTTTGGTATGGATGAACTCGACGGTCCCCCAGGGGGTGCGGTACAATCCTTTACGGCCCGTTGTCATAACAGTGAGACGATCGACCGGAATTTGCGAGATGGCGCCGTATTCGGAAAGCGCGGATTCCAGGCTGAGGTAGTTGTATTCCCCGCGGCGAAGTGCCACTGCAATCCGCTCAACCATGTGGCTGTCCATGCTGCGCGCCAGGGAATACACATAAACCCCCCGGCATGCCCGTCGCAACCAGCCATCTTTCACCAGCCGGTTCACCGCCTCCTGAAGGGTTTTGGCACTGTCATCCGGAAAAAGCTTGGCGAGGTCATGGCGCGTAAACACATAACGCCCTGCCTCATCCCACGCGCTCAACACTTTGATTGCTGTTTGCTTGTCCATAATACCTCAAGTGAACACTAATACTATAATAATATAGTCCTTATGTCAACTTGAGTCAACTATCTTTTTTTGGGTTTTATATCGCCACATCCTTCGCCATAACATC
>NZ_APJX01000034.1 GCF_000350545.1 Desulfotignum phosphitoxidans DSM 13687 | reverse complement strand
GACGTCTTTTACTTTACACCAAGGAACCAAACGTCCGGGCTTCGACCCGGTTAATGTAACAAATCAGTTCGAACGGATGCGATTCGGCATTTTTTTTGCTATGTGATCACCGCTCAACTGAACGTTTGGACGAAGCCCTATCGGGCGGACAGAGAGGGTTTCATTGCTTTTACCCAAGGGACTGACATCGTGAAAGGCTCACCCGATAAATCGGGTTCGTCAACAAATAAGATGAGGCTGACATCGGGAATTTTTTTTGGCTGTGTGGTCGCAGCTTATCTTAACGTTAGCCAAAAGAAAGAGGAACAATGATGTACCCGTTTAGAGATAGTTATACCTTTGCTACTTTCAGAAATATTATTGATTCAGTGACCAATGAAATTAAGTCTCTAGACAATGAATATGTGTTGAAAGCATCAGAAGCAGAGCTTGAGGAATATTTTATTGATAAAGCGATAATTGAACCTCTGGTCCTTCATTCAGATCAGCAATATATAAAAAACCAGACAGGTACTCAGATTGACGTTAGCCATGATTTCCGTAGACCTGTTTTTCCTGGGGAGCGCGCAGTTGTAAGAGGGACAAGGATTGATATAGCTATTCCATTTGAAGGTGATCCTATGCTCTGGAGAGTTCGCGCATCTACATGGAGTGGCGGTTACCCAGACATAGAAGTAAAAAGCGGAGAGATCATGCTGAGTGTATGCTTTCCAGATGATTCAGCCAACCCGGATCAGCTCAAGGGAGAAATACATCAAAATATAAAATCATTAGAAGATGCCATAGGCTACCTTAAAAATGATGTACAGAAGCACAATAACTCTGTTCCGAACAGGGTGAAGCAAACTCTAAAAAGGAAAAGAGAATTAGCCCAAACAACTACTGGAGCTGTTGCTGCATTGGGCATCCCTGTAAAAAGAGCCGATGCATCACCAACCTTCACAGTCCCCTCAAAACGAAGAACAAAACCAACGAAAAAGCCCACGGTTGATACAGTTTCTTATCAGCCTGAACCTGTGCTCGATGAAAAGGAATACCAACACATATTGGAAATCATCAAGAGTATGTCGTTGGTTATAGAGCGTAATCCTGCGTCATTTGCATCGCTTGATGAAGAATCGATTCGGGATCATTTTCTTTTGCAATTAAATGGTCATTATGAAGGTGGGGCAACCGGGGAAACATTTAATGCCTCGGGAAAAACAGACATTCTCATACGAGAAGAAAACAAAAATGTATTTATTGCGGAGTGTAAATTTTGGCGGGGGCAAAAAGTATTTAATGAAGCAGTGAGTCAACTTCTCGGTTACCTAACATGGCGTGACTCAAAATGCGCCCTGATGATATTTAACCGAACAAAAGATTCGAATGCTGTGAGGCAAAAGATGCATGAAGCAATGGAGTCGTTACCGGAACATCGCAAGACCGTTTTCCACCATGCTGATGCGGATTCTCGCTACATTCTTGTAAAAGAATCGGAGCCGGGAAAGGAAATAGTTGTCACTACACAGCTATATGATATCCCATCAGTCAAATAGAGAGTTGGCTAACAAACGCATGCACTCGGATCACAAAAAGCGTTGCTCGTTCCTCGCTCTGCTTTTTGTGACCGGTGATGCGAAACGTGAAGCCTAAAAACAACAAGAACGCAGACACAAGGAAGAATGGCAACAAACAAAAACCAGCATTTTGTCCCAAGGTGTTACCTCAAAGCGTTTTCGAAAGATGGTGAAGGCTTGGCTTTGAATCTGTACAACATCGACCGGAGAAGGTTAATTCAGAATGCGCCACTAAAGCATCAATGTTCAAAAGATTACTTTTATGGAGAAGATCAGAAATTAGAGAATGCGATTCAATTAACAGAGGGAACATACGGAACCGTTATCAAAGAGATATTTTCTTCAGGATATAAGTTTACTGAGAATCATAAACAGTTTTTGAAATTGTTTTGGTTGATGCAGTATCTACGGACGGAGTCCGCATCTCGAAGGCAAGTAGAAATGTTCGATGGTGTGAGGTCCACTGTTGGTGGTATACCAGAGGAATTCGTGCCAAGTATTAAAGAAGCCGTTCTCCTTGCGATGCATGTTTTTGCATCAGAGATGAATGTTGTTAGTGATCTGAAAGCCTGCCTAATTAGTGTCTGA
>NZ_APJX01000033.1 GCF_000350545.1 Desulfotignum phosphitoxidans DSM 13687 | reverse complement strand
GTCATTGATGAGTTTTCAATCAAAAAGAGAATTGTTGGCTAATGTTGCGCCCCGATACAGGGAAGGAAACAAGAAACGCAAATCAATTATTTTAAACGAGTTCATTTCGGCCACTGGATATTCGCGTAAATATGCGATCCGTTTACTATCGTCCAAACAAATACCTTTGGTGAAGAGAATTAAAAAGCCGCGTCCCAGATTTTATAACAATGACGTACAAGAAGCATTGAAGATTGCCTGGGCAGCAGCAAACTATATCGCTTCTAAAAGGCTCGCTCCATTTCTGACAGATCTGGTGCCGGCATTGGAAAGGCATGGATATCTCAACCTTAATGACGAAACCCGTTCCCAACTTATCGCAATAAGCCCGGCAACGATTGATCGGATTTTGAAACCAATAAGAAATAATGGCCGGAGTATAAGCACGACAAAACCGGGAAAACTCCTCAAACACCAGATCCCAATAAGAACATTTGCCGATTGGGAAGATGAAGAACCAGGTTTCTTTGAGGCTGATTTGGTTGCACATTGCGGCTGGAGTATGGAGGGAGAATTTCTTCACACACTGGTTTTAACAGATATTGCTACCGGCTGGGTCGAATGCATGGCCTTACCATACCGCAGCGGTTCTGCTGTTATACACGCGCTGGATAAAGCTCAACAAATAATACCTTTTCCAATATTAGGGATCGATACCGACAACGGGAGTGAATTTATCAATGCGGATTTGATCCGATATTGTGAAAAGGAAAAAATAACCTTCACGAGAGGAAGAGCATATAAAAAAAACGATCAATGTTATGTAGAACAAAAAAACGGTATTGTTGTAAGACAGATAGTTGGATATGATCGTTTTGAGGGACAACATGCCTATATGCAGCTTTCAGAATTATATCGGGCAGTACGTCTTTATGTGAATTTTTTTCAGCCTTCCATGAAACTCAAAAAGAAATGTAGAGATAACAGCAAAATTAAGAAAACTTATGATTCTGCCCAAACTCCGTTTCGAAGATTGAAAAAAAACGTCAAAGTCCGGACTACAGCAATTGAAAAGCTGGATTCGATAAATCATTCTTTAGATCCGATCCGCCTGTTAAAGCAAATTCAATTTTTGCAGGATGCCTTGTGGAAACATGTGCTTTGGGCAAAACAGCCTTCACCATCAGAAAAGGAAGGGAAACAGCCGCTATACGGATTTAAATTGGAATCAACTCCGAAAGAATTTGTTGAAAAAAACAACAATGACCATTTAGTCTTGAAAACTGATATCATAAAAAGGCGTCAGTATAGAAAAACAAAAAAACCGCGTGTCAAACACTGGTGGAAAACCAGGGAAGACCCTTTTGAAAATGTCTGGGATGAAGTGCGGTCCTGGCTGGAGAATGATCCTGAAAAAACGGCCACTTTAATACTTTTAGAGCTTCAAAAAAAATATCCCGGACGATACTCTAAAGGGCAGTTAAGGACACTACAGCGCAGGGTCAAAGCATGGAGAGAAAAGGCTATTATCAAATATGATGATAATTTGTTAAAAAGAAATCCTTTGGCTGAGGATTCTATAAGCGGAGACCTCAAAGCAATAACTGTTGATACTCTCCAAAAAATGAAAAGGGAGAACTTTGTAGTGCAATAAGGATTTTTTGCCAATTTATAATGGGGGACTCTGTCCCCCAAACCCCCTGGGATTTAACGCATTATGGGCTAAAGCATGCAATAGGGACGATGCATTACACACCGTCCCCATGCTTCAGCCACCAACTGCGGCGCTCGGGTTGCTTCCCAGCAGAGCCCTATCCTCCGAGCTGGCGACTATAGAATATCAAGGATATGCAAAAAGGCAACTGAATAAAGAAGTTTGATTTTAATGGAGATGATATTATGGTAAATGAGCGCGGACTCGCAAGTTGATGGATAGATGGTCAACAAAGATGAGGGATGCGCTGCGCTCATCGGCCGTTTTTTTAAGGTATAAGCGGAAGTTTTGAATAAGGTAAAAAAACGAGAAGAAGCGGCAATTAGAATCATTCTTTCTGAGAATTTTCACGATAAAGCAGGGCGAGATCAAAAACCAAATGCCTCCGATTTTAGCCAATAATTTTTTCTGCTTTCAATAAAGTCCTCGTCAGATAATGTATTTTTTTTGTTCATCTGCATGATTACGCCAATCCTGCCTTTCCTGGATAATACGATTGTAGATTTCCGTTCGGATAAATCCTCTTCGAT
>NZ_APJX01000032.1 GCF_000350545.1 Desulfotignum phosphitoxidans DSM 13687 | reverse complement strand
ATAAACGATACTTGTTGTATCCATGACATTTTCAGATCAGAAAACATCTGACTTTCAGTAAATTTGAAGGGAAAGCATGCTCCCTCAATGTGCCTATACTCAGGGCAATTCATAATTATGGATTCTACTGGCATTCATAGTGCTCAACCCATAGGCGATCTTTCGGGCAACATATGATTTTTTTCTGAGCGATAGTTAACCCTGTCCTTCAGGTCTTTTCCGCAATTGAAAATTTTCAGGTTCCAGGGGAAAAATCCCTGTTTTTTTTAGGACTGGCGAGGACAGGACAATGGAGGTCTTTGTCTCTCCGAACTGGGTGAGTTTTTCAATCATGGTGTTGAGCTGCCCAATGGACCCGGTGACAATTTTCAGAATCAGGGATTCACTGCCGCTGATATGGTGGCATTCCACGACCTCCTCCTCCTTTTCGGCAAAGGCATAGATTGCCTGATATTTTTCCGGCTGATTGGTCAGGGTGACAAACGCCATGACGACCTGACCGAAGGCTTGGGAATTGATATCTGCATGATATCCGCCTATTATGCCAGCAGACTCCATTTTATAGACCCGTTCTGCAACGGCAGGCGAAGACAGTCCCACTTTACGTCCGATCCGGCTGAAACTGCTCCGGGCATTCATCTGAAGCTCCCGGAGAATTTTCATACCGATTGAATCAACAGGGCTTTCAACTTTAGCGCTCATTTTCAGGTCATCCTTTAAATTATTAATTAAATGCTCCAATTAAACTTGAAATGGCTATTCTCTGAATTTTTCAGATCATATATCATATCTGCATTGCTAACAGGCATAGATTTTTTTTATAGGATCTGAAACCTTTGTGGTAGTAGTGGTTAGGTAATAACTTTTTAGGAGGGCGAAGGATTTAATGATAATACTGTTCGACGGAATGCTGACCGGTATGTTTTTACAACTGGCTTTAGGTCCTGTTTTTTTTATATTTTATCAATCACGATGGACAGCGATTTTATCAACAGCCTGTCCGGCATTCTGGCCGTTACCCTAGTCGATTACATCTATATAATCTTGTCATTGATCGGAATCGGAAAGCTGCTCCAGAAAAACGGGATCAAGAAAAAATTCGGAATCACCGGTTCGGTCATACTGGTTTTATTCGGTCTGATGATCCTGCATAAGGGAATTGCAGGCATCAGTGAGACCGCCCATGTCGTTTCGGTCTGGACCCCTTTGAGCAGTTTTACAAGCTGTTTCATACTGACGATTTCAAGCCCGCTGACCATTGTTTTCTGGAGCAGCATTTTTTCCGCCAAAGCCATTGAAAAAAACTTATCAGAAAAACCAGCTCATGATATTCGCGATCGGCACCGGATTATCTACCTTTGTTTTCCTGTCTTTAAGCATGTATATTTTATCCATGCTTAAATCCGGCATTCCGGCCTGGCTTGTGCAAATATTAAACTGCGTGGTGGGTGGCGTGCTGATCTTTTACGGCATCATCCGGGCAATCAAAACTCTAAAGAATGGATAAGTGATCCTTCTCCAAAAAATTGCATTATCCAAGGCCTGGTTCCTGAGCTCGTGAATCTGCAAGATGTCAAGGGGCAAGCCAAACCATATCAAATTCGCCAGTTTCTGAAAGTGGTTGAGAAACATGATCTTAAACTGGAGGATGAATAATAATACAGGACTATCATATAAACATTTTCTATTCAGATGAGGACAAAGGGTACATCGCTGATATACCCGATCTTGAGGCTTGCTCCGCGTTCGGCGAGACTCCTGACGAGGCATTGCATGAAGTCCAGAAGGCCAGGGATTTGTGGATAGCGGCAGCACGAGCAGAGGGAAAAACTATTCCGATCCCTAAATATCGACCAGTTATATATCAGGCGGTTTCAGCTTGATAATATTACAGACCAAACATCAGCTTGCAGAAGGATGCTCATTTTGCTTCATTTCATTCCCACATCTCCATCTGGGCGTTAAGATTTATCCTGCTCAATGATAAATTATCCCATACCAGAAATTTGCAAAAGGCGCTTTTATAAAGGATACCAATGCAACTCATGAACTCAATAAAGTGAAAAAACTGGACCGTGGAAGTGAAAACAATGGACTGTACTTTTCTGTGCCGGCAGCAAAACTTGGCGATGCAGTCTCTATTGCCAGATGGATCAGGTACAGATTCTCAAGTGAATATGTCGGGCATGTCATATTGTCCATTTCCAGCGTATCCCTTTACCTGTGCGGGATACCGGCATGTATCATTTGAACAGTGTCAGAAATACAAATTTTTGTATTTCCGA
>NZ_APJX01000031.1 GCF_000350545.1 Desulfotignum phosphitoxidans DSM 13687 | reverse complement strand
CCCCCTCGTCAAACCCGGAGGAGACCTGGAGAAATGTGATATAGTTCCGCTGGGGTATTTTCATGGGATGATTGGCAACCAGGGTTACCTCTACATGGGTCCGATCGGCTGCCTTGAACAAAATATTTTTGACCACCCCCGGGCAAGCATCTGCATCCACCCATATTTTCATATATTACCCCTTTGCCTTATGGTAAATTGAAATTCAGACAAGCCTTTTCATCGCTTAATCCCTGATGCAATGGCTAACTGAAGGGGATTATTATTTTTCTTTCCGGATTACTTTATCCCCCACAGTTTCAATGAGCTGTTCCAGGATCATGGTATCCTTTTTGTCTGCTGGCTTCCAGGAATTTTGAAGAATCCAATCGCCACTGCTGTCAAATTTTACTTCTGATATGATAATTTCGGTGTATTTGAGTTTCGAGTCGTCCTTGTGCTGTGGCCAAACTTCAAAAGCCCGTAGTTTGGATATCCCCAATGTGAATTGTTCACAAATTCTGGGGATAATGCATTCAATTTTTTGATTTTCCACTGTTTTCTGTTACTTCAAGTTGATCAAGAAGCGTGTAGGATTCGTTAAGAAGTTTTTTGCGTAACGGCATGTCTTTTACATTTTTGAGGTGAGCGTATATTTCAATATATCTTTGCCTGATACGTTGAAACACAGCTGAATCATACTCTGTTTTAATCCATTTTTTGTCATCTGCAGTTATTGCTGCTAAAATTTCATCATATATGTAATCGTAAAAATCATAGTCAGCGTCGGAGCTGGAGTGCCAGATGTCATATGTTTTTATGTTTTCACCTAAAAGTCTTGGAATCATGTATAGGTTTGTCAGCATCAAGTCTGCAAGTCGATATCTTGCCTCATCGAGTCTGTCCATTCGATACAAGCTTATTGCCCAGCACAGCTTTTGAACGGGCTCTCCAACATCATTGTCAAATTCTTTTGCGTACCATTGGAAATATTGCTCAGACTTTTTCAAATCATTTAAAACAAAAAATAGTGCAAACAATAGATATCTTTTCCCAGCACCATCATTTATATGCCCAAACGTCTTTTTTTCTTTATTTAAAGCAGACTTGTAGCTTGATATTCAGCTTTTTAGTTTTTTTCAGTATCTGGGAAATCCATCATCGCTGTCGCCTCTTTTCCAAATAGATGAGAGTTTCTTTATTATTTATTACATTATGGGGGGAATTTCAAAAAAAGCAAGTTTGCCACATTTGAAACATTACACCAAGGGTTTGGATTTCAGGTCAAAATATCTCCTGTCAGCACCGGTGTTCAGGGCTACCAGGGACATAAAGGCAAAACAGCGGCTGAGGCTGGCCACTTCCGGTTGATTGGCAATGAGTTCGAGCTTCTTTTGTTATTTGGTGTCCAAATATATAAAACTTGGCAGATCAAGCCGAGGCAGATTGTGGTGAGGACTACCTGCAGGACAAGGCCTGTTTTATAGCGGATGAGACCCCCAGACTATCCCTGTAACTCATTTCCAGAAAAATTTCCATACTTCCAAAAACCGTTTGTTGTTTTTTCCATCCAAAGATGATGTTGCAACAAACCGGAACACTGCTTTTTATAACAACACAGCGCGTATCCTGGGCACGCAGTCAGCGTTTGATGAATTATTATCAATAATGTAGCCAATGCTACAGACAGACGAATGACATTTAAATATGATACAGTTCAGAATGGTTTTAAGGATCGCAATAACAAATAAACCAAAAGGAGATTCAATCATGAAGGTATTGGTCACTTATTTCAGCCAGAGCGGCAACACGGAAAAAATCGCCAAAGCTATCTGCGAAGAAGCAGCTAAAACCAGTTATACCGATTTAAAGAAACTTGAAGAAATTACCCCTGATATGGTTGCCAAATATGACTGCATTTTCATGGGGTCGCCTCTGCACTCCGGAAGCCTGGCCGCCCCGGTCAAAGAATGTTTAAGTGTTCTAAAGTCAACGTCCGGTCAACAGATGGCAGGGTTTATTACCCACATGGCACCTGCTTATCCGGAACAGGATATGGATGCTTTTGAAGAACCTATGAAAACCGCATGCAGAGAAAAAGGAATCGAATACAGGGGCTGTTTTGACTGCCAGGGATTTTTGGCTGAGGCGATGCATGAACCTGTGCAGAAAAAACTGGGCATTGATGATGAAACGTGGGCAGGGATGGTCAAACAGATGACCGGCCGTCCCAACCAGGAAGATGTGGACAATGCCAAAGCGTTCGTAAGTAGACTTTTTGCTTAAGCCGTCAAAATCATGGATCAGTTCCGCTGTAAATGATATATTGATGAACATA
>NZ_APJX01000030.1 GCF_000350545.1 Desulfotignum phosphitoxidans DSM 13687 | reverse complement strand
TCAGACACTATCTATTCAACGACATTCCCATGCGAACTATGTGCAAAAAAGATTTATCAATCCCAAATAAAACGAATCGTATACACTGAGCCTTATCCAGAGAGTATTTCAGAGAAAATTTTTCTCAAGGACGGTGTTCGGCAAATAAAAGTAGAACAGTTTGAAGGGGTAAAATCATCCAGTTTTTTCAAGCTGTATAAAGCACCATTCAACTTAAAAGAGTCTCAAATGCTTGATGATTTGGTTTGATTCGTTTCGAAAGAGTCCCCCGCAGGAGCACCTGTGGCAGGATAGTTTTCTTATTACTTTTTTTAAAAGTCTTCAAAATAGGAAAAAGGAGATCAAATGTTGATTGTTTCAGATTTATATGAAAAGATTCGGGCTGATTTATACTGAGAGGATATGCTTTCAAACTATGGACAGCAAATCAATTTTTTCAAAATTTGAAAACCTGACCGTCTGGAAACAAGGTAGTAAAAGAGCGCCTCACAAACCCCTTCTGGCTTTATATGCCCTCAGTTGTGCGATTCAGCAGGATAAAAGGCTTCTGCCTTTTTCTGAATTGAACTCCAAACTGGTTGAATTACTGCATGATTTCGGACCTCCCCAAAAAACATACCGGCCGGAATATCCGTTCTGGCGGATGCAAAAAGATGGCATCTGGGAAGTCAAATCCCCGGAACCGGTTGAATGGCAACTCACAAACAGCGGTGATGCAAAAAAAACTCAGTTGCTCCACCACAATGCACATGGTGGTTTTCCAGAAAAAATTTACAAACTTTTAAAAAACGATCCTTCACTTTTCAGCAACGTGGTTCAAAAACTGCTGGAAGACAATTTCCCCCCATCCATTCATGAAGATATCCTGCAGGCAATCGGAATCGATTTTTCGGCAGGAATAACAACCATCAAACGCCGTGATCCAGATTTTAGAAATCGTGTTTTAAGAGCCTACGAAAACCGATGTGCCATTTGTGGATTTGATATCCGCATGGATCATACACCCATCTGTCTGGAGGCAGCCCATATCAAATGGCACACTGCCGGTGGCCCTGATGAGGAAAAAAATGGCCTTGCCCTGTGTACGCTTCATCACAAGTTATTCGACCGGGGCGCATTTACCTTCTCAGAAGACATGAAAATTTTGGTCTCGGATCGTGCCAACGGGTCTGATGCCTTCAACAAATGGTTGTTGAATTATCACGGCCAGAGGCTTACAGCCCCTAACAGAACAATTTATCAACCCAGCATGGCATTTCGGACCTGGCATGTTCGGGAAGTTTTCAAAGGCGAAGTTCGGGAATAAAACACATAACCCAAAAAAGGATTTTCAAATGAATCTGACACCTGCTTTTTTCGTACCTGTACTGGCTGAATACTGGTATGTTTTTGTTATTCTCATCTTCTTAGTATTTCTCAAATCGCCGTTGTTTAAGGGTTTTATTGGTGAAGTTATCATCAATATCACCACAAGTTTGTTTTTGGACAAGAAAAAATACCACTTGATAAAAAATGTTACCCTCCCCACAGATGACGGCACGACACAAATCGACCACATTATTGTTTCCCAATATGGCATTTTTGTTGTGGAAACAAAAAACATGAAAGGATGGATATTTGGCAGTCAAGACAAAAAAATGTGGACTCAGAGCATTTTCAAACACAAAACCCGATTCCAAAACCCTTTGCATCAAAATTTCAAACATATCAAAACACTTGAAAAATTATTGAACATTTCACCGGGAAAAATTTTTTCTGTGATTGTATTTGTCGGCGATGCCACATTTAAAACCACAATGCCGGCAAACGTCACCTATCCCAGAGGATATATCAAATTTATCAAATCCAAAAAAAATGCCATCTTGTCCGAAACTGAAGTCCGGAAAACAATCGATAGGATTGAATCCGGGAGGCTTGAAAGAACGCTGAAAACCCATCGAGAGCATATGCAGCATGTTAAAAAAATCGTCAAAGAAAAACAAAACTAAAATAGTCACGAATATTTTTTTGTGAACCCAGAATCTTAATATCGCTCAGCCCGCTTATTCGCCTTAAACATCTCCACCGGCAAGGGATACCCCAGCCGCCACACCATCTTGATGGACCTTTCACTCTCATGGCTGACATGATCGCCCGCCCCCCACCATTTTATTTCAAAACCATCACATACCGGCTGGTGACCCCGAGGATCTTTTTTTTCTGCATGGCAGACACCACCCCGGCGTTAAACCGCTCCGAAGACATGGGCGCCTGGATGAGATGGGTCAGGGTCCAGCCCGTGTTTTTAAACATCTCATAAT
>NZ_APJX01000029.1 GCF_000350545.1 Desulfotignum phosphitoxidans DSM 13687 | reverse complement strand
AATGGGACGACCCCGACAGGAAACACAGGGATTGAAATTCCTTGAAGCTGTGATAAACTACATATTACAGGCAACCGAGATCGAACCAGACAAACTTGTCAAATCAAGTTGCCTGCATTTCAGAGAAAGGGGGGGGGGAGATTGCCATGACAACAACTATTACAGTAAGGCAGGTTGTAAAAATACATAATCGCCAACTTTATTTAATGCTTCCGGAAGGATTCGATTATGAAGAGGTGGAGGTTATCGTTATGCCGGCGTCACAACCAAATGATCACATTTCCTTTTGGGATTCATCTGATATTGATATGGCTGGAAAAATTGGACAATCTTCTGCTTCTTTTCCTGAAGATGACGAGGACTATTCAACATGGTAGGCAGAATTTATCTGGCTAAGATTTATTTTACAGATCTTTCCGAGTATAAAATAAGGCCTGTGCTTGTTTTGCGTGTATATGGAGAAGACTGTGTATGTCTGCCTTTGACAAGCAACCTGAAGCACGAAGGATTTTTATTGGGATCAAGTGATTTGGCGGACGGTTTTTTGAAAAAAGAATCAAAAGTGATTTTTCCGAAAAGCTTCACACTCCACCGCTCTATTCTGATAAAGTATATCGCTGCAATAAATCAGGATGTATTGTCAAAAATACATGTAGAATTTTGCAAGAAAATGGATTGTACCGCCTAAAAGAAACCTCTGTTTAATCCAAACACCCAATACCCAACCCCCCAATAACTACAATAACGCAGGCCTGACCCCACCCCGGTAAAACCAAATACCCAAAACCAAATATTCAACAAATGCCTACAATACTACAAATTCTGGGATGGCGGTTGTTTTTTTATGCCAATGAATCGCAGGAACCCATGCATATCCACTGCACAAAAGCAGGGATGGAATGTAAATATTGGCTGGATACAGAAAGGTTTGAAATTTTTGAGGCGTATGCTTATAATATGAACAGTAAATCCAGGCGTGAGATTCGAAAAATTATTTATCAGCATTTTGAATATATTGAGAATGCATGGAATGAATTTCAGTTGAGGAAGTATTGATATGAAACTATACCATAATATCAAAAATGTACGATTTACAGGAAATCGCCTGATTCTTGACATTGACGGCCAGGAACAAGCTTTTGATCTGAAAACAATCTCTCAAGCGTTGCTTCACGCGTCTGAAATTGAAAGAACTACATTTGAAATATCTCCCTCCGGGTATGGTATACATTGGCCTTTGATTGATGAAGACATCAGTATTGATGGACTGCTCGGCATCACTCATTCAGCAAATTTTGCCTTTTCTTCATAAATTATGAACTGTATCCAATACCCAACCCCCCAATAACTACAATAACGCAGGCCTGACCCCCATGATGAAAATTTTTGTAGCCGGTCACCGAGGCATGGTTGGCAGCGCCATTGTCAGACGTCTCAACGCCCTGGGGCAGACCCATATCATCACCCGGACCCGCCAGGAACTGGATCTCCTGGACCAGCAGGCGGTCATGGACTTCATGCAGTCTGAAAAACCGGACCAGGTGTACCTGGCTGCGGCCAAAGTCGGCGAGATTCATGCCAACAACACCTATCCGGCGGAATTCATCTATGAAAACCTGATGGTTCAAAACAACGTGATTCATGCGGCCCACCAGAGCGGGGTCCAAAAACTGCTTTTTCTGGGCAGTAGCTGCATCTATCCCAGAGAGGTTCCCCAGCCCATGAAAGAAGAGATGCTGCTGACCGGCCCCCTGGAGCCCACCAACGAACCCTACGCCATTGCCAAGATCGCCGGCATCAAGCTGTGCGAGAGCTACAACCGCCAGTATGGCACGGACTTTCGCAGCGTCATGCCCACCAACCTGTACGGCCCCGGGGACAACTACCACCCGGAAAACAGCCACGTGATCCCGGCCCTGCTGCGCCGGTTCCACGAAGCCGTCCGGCAACAGGCCCCGGAAGTGGTGATCTGGGGATCAGGCACCCCCATGCGGGAGTTTCTGCACGTGGACGACATGGCCGCCGCCACCGTCCACGTCATGAACCTGGATGCCGCCACATACCAGTCCCACACCCAACCCATGCTCTCCCACATCAACGTGGGCACGGGCGTTGACTGCACCATCCGGGAACTGGCCGAAACCATCGCCAAAGTCACAGGCTTCACCGGCCGCCTGACCTTTGACACCACCAAACCCGACGGCACCCCCCGCAAACTCCTGGATGTGTCCAAACTCAAATCCCTGGGGTGGGTTCCGTCTATACCTTTGGAACAGGGATTGTCCGAGGTATATCGGGCGGAGAGTTTTAAGTTTTAAGTGTTAAGTTTTAAGAAAGGGAGGAATGGGTGGCTTATACTTCGTTTGAGGAGTTGGAGGTGTGGAAGAGGGGTTGCCGGGTGGCAGTGGAGATTTATGAGATGATGAAAGGCTGCCGGGATTTTGGTTTGAAGGATCAGATCACCCGGTCAGCGGTTTCAATTGCCAGCAACATTGCCGAAGGCGCAGAAAGAGATTCAAAACCCGAGTTCATCCGATTCCTCAACATCGCCAAAGGCTCCGCCGCCGAACTCCGCACCCAACTCTACATAGCCCAACGCATCGGCACCCTAACCCCATCAGACACCAAAACCCTGATCACCGAACTAAAACAAATCTCCGCCATGCTCCAAGGCCTCATAACCTCCATAAGAAACCAACTTAAAACTTAAAACTGAACACTTAAAACTTATATTGACTTGCCAAAGCCCTTAACGATAAAATAAGCCTGTAGTATAAGTCTTTTATGATAACGGCATATGGTTAGACGCGTAGAGGGAGGACTATTGTGAAAAGAAAACATTTCCCTATAATCATTGAACAGGATGCTGATGATGTGTTTATAGTAACTTGTCCTGTTTTCAAAGGATGCCATAGTTATGGCTATACCATTGACGAGGCCATAAAAAATATTACTGAAGCTATCGGTTCCTGTTTAGACAATTCCTGATCATGGAGATAAAGATGTTCCAAAAGGTTTATTGAGCAAGATTATTCGATACGATCTTGAAATGGATTTGTCTGATTTTTGGCAGTAACCCAACACCCAATACCCCAGCCCCTTTCTTAAAACTTAAAACTTAAAACCCTATTTAGTGTCTGA
>NZ_APJX01000028.1 GCF_000350545.1 Desulfotignum phosphitoxidans DSM 13687 | reverse complement strand
TAAAATTTTAGCGAAAGAGCAAATTGATGAACATTGCCTATGGGCGTATGTTAATTTTAATCTCTATAGCGGGACCGGTGAAAAACTATTGCCATGGGTTGCCGAACAAATCTTAGAGTCTTTAGAGAAAGAACATCCATCCGTCGATATCGACTCATGGGAAATGCTTAAACAGATCTACCATAAAGAATATGAGAGGTTGAGAAGAGGTGTATTATCCCCGATTTGGAAAAAAGATAAAGCCAAATTTGAGGAGAAATTTTCAGAGAGGATTATGACCCTTTATGAAAATACCAGTGATCACTCAATACGAACCTTACAAGCAGCATCAAAAAAATATGGTCGAAGGCCTTTTTTAGTCTTTGATAATGCTGACCAACACGATTCAACTATTCAAAATGATGTTTTTTTGGTTGCTCAAAAGATGGCCCAATCTCTAAATTGTTCATGTTTGATTTCCTTGAGGGAAGAAAGTTATTGGAAAAATAGAGACTTTGGAGCTTTGAGCGCTTTCCACTCTATTTCATACCACGTTCAAGCCCCTCGTTTAGAACAAATAATAGCCAAACGATTCAAATATGCCAAAAAACTTATTTGTGATCAAAGATTACTTGGTCAAGGGGGGAACTCACACAAATTAACTCCGAAAGAGATTGACGAAGTTGTTTCCCTTTTAGCTAAAACAGTTTTAGGAGAAGATAAACGATTTATAGAATTCGCAGAATACTTATGCCCTGGGGAAGTTCGTCGACCTTTAGATTTTTTTGCAAGATTTATGTATTCAGGGCATACAAATGTTAATTCCCTCCTTCGCGCCGTCAGAAAAAACATGGATCTTTTTATTGGTTTTCATGAATTTGTTACAGCCATTATGCTGTGTGATAGGGAATATTTTTCTGAAAGTGCGAGTGATATTCTAAACATTTTTTCAATAGATGGACGAGGAGATGCCAATCATTTTAATAGAATAACCGTAATTGGTAGAGTTCTACGAGATCGAGATAAAATGTCAGAATCAGAAATTGGGCATGGATTTGTTCCAATTCACTCGGTTATAAAAGATTGTGAAATTTTGGGTCTTTTGCCTGAAACTACAACATCAATTATTACTTTACTAATAAAAAGGCGACTATTACAGACAGAGACTCAAATAAGAGAAGACATTTCTAATAGTAATTATATTCGTGCTACAAGCGCATCACTTTATTATTTGGAAAAACTTGTCTATGAATCGGCCTATATAGAATCCATACTCTTTGATACACCCATTGAAAATAAAGAATATTTTGAAACTATCAAAAAACTTTCAAAGCATGCCAATGATAGTGAAGATTCAGGAGAAAGGCTCAATCGTTTAAGGTTCAGGCTTGAAAGGAATAGTGTGTTCATAGATTATTTGATTGATAGATATAATGCTATAGTCACAAAATTCAGTTGGATTCAATAATATCAATCGGTTACAAGCCATCAGAATGCCATACTTGATCATATCCTTATGATTTCTTTACTCATTCTCGTTTTGACCGATAAGAAACAAAAAATGACAAAAATACTGATAATAAAGCATCATGGGCTATATTGCTTGTTAGAAAAAACCAAAATTAGTGCTTGTACTCTGGGCTTGTTTCTGATAAAGTATATATATAATTGGATTAATGAATAATTTTTTCATGGAGCTGAATTCCAGAAGTTTGGATTCCGACCAATCTGCCCAATTGGGATCATCAAGAAAAACGTCCAGAATAATATTGGAATCAACCAGAATGCCGTCCATCAATCCTTCCTTGTCAAGGCCATTATTTCATCGGTTGTCATTCTGACAGTTGCCACACCCCTGAGTTTTCGAAATGGATTATTTCGATTTCCCGGATCTTTCTTTTTTACAATATAGACACGGTCTTTTTCCTCAACAAATGCGATTTCCGTGGCAGGAAGAATTCCCAGTTTTTCACGGATATGCCGGGGGATCGTGACCTGTCCTTTTATCGTCACACGCATGGTCCACCTCCAGTAGGTTGTAATACTTTCATTAGTATTACTTTTCCGGGACATTGTCAAGCGACATCGATCTTTTGCCGGCGTTGCCACTCCAGGGCCACTTCGTTTTCAACTGTAACATTTCAAAGAACCGATCACGCTGCCATTCCATTAATCATAGTCACCGTTTTTTTTTCCTGGTATTGATCTATTTTTTGTTGCCAGGTACCATACATCAGTTACCAATAACCTATAGAGTTTCCAAAGGACGTCATCACCATGATATCGCATCCATCCATCCTTGAACCAGATATCGAAGCCCTTGGAATATTTACCCGTCAGACCCGAGCCTGCCTGGAGAAACCGTTTATTCCTTTGAAAACACGGCTGAATCTTCTCAACACCATCGAAGAAATTCTGAAGGAAAACGATCAGGCCATCTGCAAGGCCATCCAAGCTGATTTCGGAAACCGGTCCTTTCACGAAACCCGGATCCTTGAAATATCCCCCTGCCTGATGGGCCTGAGATATACCCGCAAACGGCTTAAAAAATGGATGAAGCCCCAGCGCCGTGACGTTTCCATGATTTTTTGGGGCGGCAGGAACCGGGTTATTCCCCAGGCCAAGGGCGTGGTGGGCATCATCACCCCCTGGAATTACCCGCTGTTTCTGGCGGTCAGCCCCATGACCAGCGCCCTGGCCGCCGGCAACCGAGTCATGGTGAAACAGGCGGCCCAGTCTCAACATCTGTGCCGCCTGCTTCAGGACCTGTTTTCCTCCAAAATAGGTTCGGAGTACATCCGTTTTCTGCCCGGGGTATCTGCTTCCATTTTTTCCGCACTGTCCTTCAACCACCTGGTTTTCACCGGATCTCCCCGGACAGGAAAAACCGTGATGCAGACTGCGGCCCAAAATCTGGTCCCGGTCACCCTGGAACTGGGGGGCAAGTCCCCGGTAATCCTGGCCGATGATTTTGATATGACAACCGCAGTGAGGCGCATCCTGTTCGCAAAACTCATGAACGCCGGCCAGACCTGCATTGCACCGGATTACATCTTTGTTCCGGAAAACAAAATAGACCGGTTCATTCAAACGGCCAGTAAAGTGGCCCAGGAGCTTTATCCGGACATTGCCTCTCCCGACTATACCGCCATCATCGATCAACAGGCATTCGACCGGCTTATGGATACGCTTGCGGATGCCAGAGAAAATGGCGGCCGGATGATCTCTTTGCTGGACGGGCCGGAAGCCATTCTGGAACACAAAAAAATTT
>NZ_APJX01000027.1 GCF_000350545.1 Desulfotignum phosphitoxidans DSM 13687 | reverse complement strand
TAATTATGAAAGATGTTGAAATTTGTCTCCTATGGCAGTATGATTTTATAATACTGCCATAGGAGACAAACCATGCAACAAGAAAAAGCCGAGAGAATTACAATAACCCTTCCCCCTGATATGCTATCTGCAATAAAGAAAAAAGTCGGCTCCGGTTCCTACGGGTCCACAAGTGAATTAATCAGGGATGCTATGAGGTTATGGCAAAAAAGAGAAGAAGAGCACCAAGCAAGACTTTCTATAATCCGTGAACGGTTGGAACATTCGGCCCAAAATGGGACTCCTGTCCCACTCAAAACAGCATTTGAAAGCATTGAAGCACTGCACAAACAACGGATAAAAAAGAACGTCTAATGAAAAAATATGATGTTTATTTAATGCCGGATGCAATCAAAGATCTTGAAAATATATATGACTATATCACTGAAGAAAGCGGCTTTCCAGAAAGAGGATGGTCATATATTGAGAAACTAAAACTCAAATGCCAAAAGCTGGAAATAGCCCCTTTAAGAGGTCAGACGCGTAATGATTTAATGATAGGCGTAAGAATATATCCCCTTGATAAAAAGACGGTTGCAGCTTTTCTGGTCGATGAAGATAATCAAATGGTGAAAATTTTGAACATATTTTATGGCGGACAGGATTATGAGGCAATCATGTCCCCTTTTAAAACGGAATAGTCCCGACAATAATTTTTTATAACAATGAAACTCCTACAGTATAGCGGCCTGATTTCATGATCGTCTTGCTTTACGGGTGTTGACTTCTATCTATCTGGATTTTGATCTGGTTAAAAATTCACCCCAGACTTTCCCTGTTTGTGTGTTGCTTTATATTAGGCCGGAGCGATCAATCATACCATATCCGTGGTAGAAATTTTTTGCTGAGTACAAGCGGGTTTTTGGGGCAAACGAATGCAAATTTTTAACACAAGGACCTGTAGGTCAACAGATAGGTGTAATCCCCTGCATCAACAGAACTGCCTTTTTTAAATCCGTGCCCCAGGACCAGATCATCCACCTCTTTTTCCGACAACCGGATATGTTTGGGCGGACCGGGCGGGCCGCATCGGATATCAGGGTCATGATATTGGTGATATTTTGTTTTTCGATCCTTTTTTCCAGAAGCTTTGTCCCTTCTTCCCACAGATCCAGTGCATAGACCAGGCCTTGCTCTCCGACGATCTCAGAAAAATAAACAGAATAATCCCCTCTCCCGCAGGCCAGATCCAGGACAACCGATCCAGGCTTTACAGGCAAAACATCGGAGATTTTTTTCAAATCAATCAAATCAAAACTGCTCTTGCCGGCCCCTTTTGGATTTTTTCCCTTTTCTTCAGCCATGTTCCATCCTTCCTGATGTGTTACGTTAAAATAAATGCTTTTCCCATGACGAAGCAACCACAAAAATACCGATTCAGTACCATTGTTCGCAAGACTATGAGACTCCTCTGGTATCCAGATGGCATCTCCGGGATTGACCTGCTGTTTTTCATCATCCACCTGCATGCGCCCCCATGGGCACGATATGTGGTTTCAAGAACCGCTTTATCATTGATATTTCAGATCTATTTAAGAAATTCACTTCGAATCCGCTCAATTCGTTTTCGGTTTGCCCCAAGGTCGGAATATCCGATACGGGATGCGGATCGGATATGGATGACCATCTCGCCTGATTTCTCTTTCGGAAAATAAAACTCCACGTCATCGACAAATCGAAACAAAGCGGACGTAAATTCTGCTCGAATATAATTTTCCTGAGCCGTCAAGATCTTTGCCCGCCTTTGGGAACCAAGTATCTGCAAAAGGCGGGCTCGCGCATCCTCCCGAGTGCCTTCATAACAAATAGGTTGAATATATTGTTTTTCACCAATCGCCTGGCTGTTAACACAATTTGGTGTTTTCGGGCACGGTGCCAACGCTCCATTATTTATCCCCAGATCAGAAACAGCCCCAACGCACCCGGGTAAAAATATCAAGGTTATTAAACCAACTGCAATTTGTTTGTTCAAAGCGTATTTTTCCTTTATTCTAAAAATTACAGCATAAAAATACGTCACCGAATTTTCGACTCAGAGCACTAAGCTTCAGTATATTTTCAAAATCAAGATGAACAGCTATAGTGCGAAACGCCACCAACGTTAAAAAACGCCTCAGGTTTCAGACGATAATATTTCGCTTCTACCCTTTGTGATTGCTCATCATATGGAGAGCTAAGCACTTCCTGCAACTCTCTGACCAATGTGTAGTCACCCTGCATGGCTTGTTGGTAGGCGGGGACAATCAACCACTCCCGCCATGCATATTTGGGGTTAATCTGTTTCATCTTTGCCGATATCTCAGCCAAATTGCCGCCTTTGATAACGAGGTCGTGCCAGTTTTTCAGCCAGGATTGCCATTCCTCATCGAGTTGTTGATCAGTCTTGCTATAAAAACTCTTTTTCAAGGCTGACACATTGTCTGGTACATGGGATAATTCACGGAAGAAAATGGTGTAATCCACCTCTGATTTGGTCAGTAACTGCATTAATCCCTGCACCAGCTTTGGGTGATAGTCCGTCAAGCCAAGCTTGGCCGCCCACATTTTTTGGATCTGTTTTTGCATTGCCTCTGCAAAGCCATGACGTATTTGATCCAATTGTTCCAAAGCTTGAGTCTCTTTTGCAAGCAGCGGTCTCACTGCCGTCCAGAACATGTGGTAATTCGCTTCTGCTGCCGTTGGCTGATTGAGGAAGGAAAAGTGTTCGCCGCCGCCAGTCCATGGTTGAAATCCGGGGTCGAACATTTCACAGAATCCAAATGGTCCATAGTCGAGGGTAAAACCACCGGCGGCGCAGTTGTCACTGTTATAATTACCCTGGCAGTACCCGATACGCAGCCAATCGGCCACCAGTGACGTAAGCCGCTGGCGAAAAAGCTTAGCCAATTCAACCACTTGATCCGCAAAAACAAGATCTTGATTAATATCGTTTGGGTATTCCCGGTCAATTACATGCGACACAATCATGCGCAACTCTTCTAAGGCGCTTTGATGAGCATTGCCGCGAACCCGGCGGGCAAATAACTCTAACTGACCAACGCGCAAAAAAGAGGGTGCAACGCGAGTTGAAATAGCCGCAGGATTATCCACCATAATATCAGGATCCGTGGAATGAGCGTCCTGGGAGTACCAGGGCCGGGTAACGCTCTCGGATCTAGATACATACAGGGTTAGAGATCGCGTTGTGGGAACCCCCAGGGCGTGCATATACTCTTGCGCGAGAAACTCACGCACGCTTGAACGAAGGACTGCGCGCCCGTCGGCACCACGGCAGTAAGGCGTTGTACCGCCACCCTTTAATTGCATTTCCCAACGCTGTCCATTGAATACCCCTTCAAATACAGATATCGCCCGACCATCGCCATAACCATTGCCCGTACCAAATGGACATTGAAGGGTATATTCGGTGCCATAAATTGACAGGGCATAGCCAGTTGCCCAGCCAATCTTACGCATAGGCTCGTGCGCTGCTGAGAGATCACCAGAAAATACCCGGCAAAATTTTCCATCATTTACCAACTCGTCGCTCAACCCAAGTTCATTAAAAAAAGTGCTGCTATGGGTAACATATTCTGGATCTGGAAGCGGCGTGGGAGTCACCGGTACGAAGTGACCGGAAAAAACCTGACGGGGACGGTGATCATCACCATCCCCGGTGGCATCAGGATCGGCATTTAAGGTATCCATTAAAGAATAATCAGCTAATCGCACAAACTCATCAAAAGTCGATATTCTCTGCTGAGCAGATGGTTTAGACAATGACATTATTGCAAATACCTCGCTATGGGGAGCGCGCATTGAGCGCTATTAAACAAAATTACAGTAGCAACATTCAGCCCAATCTGAATGTTGCATAAAAAAGAGAGGGGCAAAACATTAAAAAAATTTATAATTCAATTACTTATAAAAAATTCAAACCAAGGAATTGCCATGACACCTTTGTAACACGAAACCAATCGAATTCACAAGATGCAAGGTCCGTTACAACCAAAATTTGCCGATCAAACTTTTTTCAGTTTCTCAAAAATTAAGTTGATTTGCCCAAATCACAATTATCCAAGGATTCAAACTAAAACGC
>NZ_APJX01000026.1 GCF_000350545.1 Desulfotignum phosphitoxidans DSM 13687 | reverse complement strand
CCGGTCAGCCACGACTTATAATAGAATCACTAATAACGGAAATATCCGTCAGTTCATCTATTGTGGAAATAATTTCTTTTCGGACCGCTTTTCTGTTTCCCCGTGTTATATCAGCCGCACCAATAATTCTAAAATCCAAATCTTCAGAAAATCTTTTTATCAACCCATAACCTTTGGATAAGGATGTTCCACCAGCAAATATTATCTTTAAAGGTACCACCGATAATGTGGAAACACCCTGCAGTATTTTTACTGCGAACCAGTCTTTTTCAATGAAAGATGGATCAACCCCCAATTCAATTGCAATATCATCAAAAACTTCAATTGGTGGTAACTTTTTCATATTTTACAAATCTTCCATTGAAACCTATTTTTTTACTTACCCTTCTGTTCACACCTATCACTATCCCTGTTGGCACCTGAGTTGTTTTTCCATCATTGTACTCCTGTTCATAGGGTGTTGGAACAACACCAACGCCTGTTTTTTTTAAAACAGTCATGGCAATATCCCTGATATTTTGCTCAGGGATAATTTTTTTAGTAGCAGATGAAATTTTAGTTCGCACATACACCCCCTGGCCGACACGAAGAATCAATTTCTTCTTTATCAATTTTCTGAGAGCCCTGAGTATCTGATCTCTATCGGACAAATCATAGAAATCAGATAACACAAAGGTAGAATAACTACTTCGTTTTATACGATATTTAATTTTAGCTTCTAAAGTTTTTTTCACAGACATAGACCATACCTCTTTACAAATATACGACACCCATGCTTACAAACATACGACACTTATTACGTAATGTCTACACCCGAGCTTTTTTTAGTTTTGGATTTTGAGCGAAAGAAAACCCACCCCAGAACACAAATGTCCAGGCCGCTCCATAGGGTGGCCCACCGGGACGGCGCCACGGCAATCCTCAATTCTTAAACATGGCTTTTCAGCATCAAAAAGCGCATTCCAAGACCATTCCAGCCCTTGATTCAGACAACATCCCCTGTAAAAACAACGATTTACTGGGGTCAGACCCTGTCATGACTGCCCTCTGCCGGCCAACCATTGCCGGCCAGCCTCTGTCAGCTGGTATTTTTGCAATTTACTTCTGGGTTTCTCGGGAATGGTCATTTCAAGCAACCCTGTTTTCAAAGCCGGCCTCAAAAAGGTTTTATAAAAATATTTTCTGTCTCTTATTCCAAGTTTCTCCTGCAACTGTTCGCGCCCTGCCGGTTTTTCACAGCACAGCAGTAACTTCTCAACATGAGGGGTATCATGAGGGGTATCATGGGGGGTAATCGGAGAGGACGTCGATCCAGTCTGATGCAGCTCAGCCTTAAAAAAATCTCCGATCTCCTCAATCTTGAACCCAATCTCCGTGTAAGAACTCAACACCTCCCGAATGCGCACAAATCCAGTGCCATAGCGCTCAATATCGCCCATCAGAAAAAAAGCCTCAGCCAGCAGCCGATTCCTTATAGAGGACACATAGTCATTGCGCTGCAAATCCTCGATCTGCAAGTTGCCATAGAGCTTTCCCGGATTGGTAAAAATAATGCGGTCATCGAAAATTTTGATCACAATATCTGAAGGATTCTTGTAATCCCGGTGCACCACGGCATTCAACAAAAGCTCTCGAAGCGCTTCCATGGGATACTGCCAGCGCTCCCGGCGCTCAAGACTGCCATCAAAGTGATAGGAAAGATTGACATGAACCCGGGCCTTGGGCACAAGCTGGGGATAGGTGGCGACCTTGATCTCATTCAAATAGCGTTGCACTGTTTCAGGACCAACTTCCAAACCACAGGGATTGCCGTCATCATCAACACCGACAACCACTGACCCGCCCTCGGTATTGGCAAAGGCCGCAAGGGAAATAATCACCTCTTTGCCAAATGATTTTTTATGCTCAACAAGCTGTGTTTCCATAAGAACGCCGCTGCTTACTACCTTTTATCAAATGCTGCAAATGCATAATTTCAGAGAATTATTGCCGGCAGGCCAACCCCCAAACCTGCACTGACACCACCCCGTCTACTTAACATTTAAAACTTAAAACTCCAAATAACTACAATAACGCAGGCCTGACCCCCAACTTCACTCAAAAATTTGTGACAAAATGCAAGAAACACATATGCAAAAACGAGAAGACATTTGAAAAACTCGTTGTTATTTCGTGAAATAAAAATCGCGCTAATTCTTAAAAGCCGCTTTTTGCCCGCAAAAAGTGCACTCTAAGCCCATTTCAGCCCTTATATTAAGCATCATTAGCTGTAAAAACAATAAGTTGCCAGGGTCAGACCCCCACGGGATCGTTGTGAATTTCCGGCAAACGAACGGATAATTGTGCAATATGGCGAGACAAAGGAACTTCATTTAATGCATGCTGTTTTATCATGCGATCCAGATACAGTTCAGGTTCAATTGGCAAATGAAGCCTTTTTCTCCTGTAAAGCATCGATATTTCCCAGGCTGAAACGACGGATATATGCAGATTATCATCTTAATTCTTCCGGCCAGTCGGAATCAGGGAGAGGCTCAGTGGGATCGCCGACAAAACAAGCCCCTTCCAGCATCGGATCTGTTTCAAGAGGATCGTTTTTCTTCTGGGGAATAATTTTAACAATTGGTTTGTTGCCACGGACAATCAGAATCGACTGACCTGTTTTTTCTATTTGTTCAATGATTTTTATCAGATCGCTCTCGATTACCGAGTTGATGTTAATTACATTTTCAGAAGCTTCCATTTTCGCCTCCTTTATGCTGATCTTTTCCATACTATCATCTCTGGTGGATGGATTTCATAAATCCATGACAAAATGATACCCCCAACAAAAACTTTTAGCAACCCAAATGAGGCCAGAGCTCGGGAGTCAGCCAACTTAAAACTTAAAACTTAAAATAACTACAATAACGCAGGCCTGACCCCCCCCTTATTCCGGTGCTGAAATTCCGGGGTCAGACCCCCCCAAACGCCATTTGAGGCAATTGAATATAAGAGTCAGGCTGTTCCTCTTTTTTTTGAATTGCAAAGAAGTGCTTCTCGATCTTCTTCAAAACAGCAGCTTCGTAGAAAACCATCCCACAAGTACTACAAATTTCCACAGGAGTATTTGGTACAAGCAAATAATTACCCTTGTATGAATACAAATAATCTGTTTTTTTTGATTCATAGTCATTGCCGCCACAAAAAACACATTTCTTAATCATTTTTCACCTCTCTTCCATGGAGTGATAAATTTGGGTGGCTTTGGAACATAGACTGTTATAATACAAAGTTGTTCCCCTCGCCAACCACAAACTATATGGATGGGTGTATGGTGAGCAAATCCAAGAAGCATGCAACGAATAAACATACAAATAAAGACTTACCGGGGTCAGACCCCGGTAATGTCAGCAAATAGTGTGTCAGTTTCTCACTGGCAATCATTGTGTTTTCAGGAAGTTTCATCATAAATTTCCCGGATCAACTTGTCATGGAAGGTAATCACTTTTATGGTATTTTCCTTTTCTGCCATGATGAAATTTTATCCGGTTCTGCTTTTTCAGTCAAGGTGTATGTTTTTATGGAAGATCTGCCGGTTTACCCCCGGCGTTTTCTACTTAAAACTTAA
>NZ_APJX01000025.1 GCF_000350545.1 Desulfotignum phosphitoxidans DSM 13687 | reverse complement strand
ATAAAGTCCGTGTCGGTTCGATTGATCAAAAGAAAGGGAAAAGCGGCGGATTCAGGGTTTTGTATTATGTCGTAACAGAAACCAGGAATATCTGGCTTCTGCACATATACGCCAAAGCGAACCAGCTTAACCCCACGGCTGAACAAATCAGAACATTAAACAGAATTCTTGAAGATTTATTATAGGTCTTACCCCACCCCCGTTAGTCCGATGCCCCCAATACCCAACCCCCCCAATAACTACAATAACGCAGGTCTGACCCCCCCCACAAACGGATTGCAATACATATCCCAAAAGATTATCATTGTAATGAACGCAACAAACTTTTTCGGGATGGAAAAACAAATGACACGTCTGCACATTAACATCAAAGATTCAGAAAAAGCCGTGATTGTTATCAATTTATTAAAAGAATTGCCTTTTGTGGAAATTGAAGGCAACACGATTGATAAAAAAAATGAGCCTGCCGGGAAAAAAACCAAATCTTTGGAAGATCTATTTGGATTGTGGGAAAATAAAGACATTTCCCTTTTGAAGATCCGGGAAAAAGCATGGGCCAGAGGTGTCGGACAAAATGATACTCTGTGATACCAATATTTTTATCGAAGCGTTCAAAAACAATCCATCAGCAACCGAAACGCTCAGGCGTATCGGGTTTCAAAATATTTCACTGAGCGCTGTAACTTTGATGGAATTGTATTTCGGTGCGTTTAATAAACGGGAACTGGGCAAGATAAAAAGCCGGATGAAGCATCTTGAGACGTTGATTCTGGACAGATCGATTACAAATGCTGCCATCAATTTAATTGAACAATATTCAAAAAGCCATGGTTTGCAAATACCGGATGCCCTGATTGCTGCCACTGCAATCTGTCACGATATGGAACTTTTGACATACAACGTCAAGGATTTTAAGTTTATTCAAGGAATTAAACTGTTTTCTTGATAACTGAAAATCTGAACTAAAACCCAATACCCAACCCCCCAATAACTACAATAACGCAGGCCTGACCCCCACATGAATTTTTGCAAAGAGATCACCAGAGAGATCGATGTGATCTTTCATCTGGCGGCCCGTGACCATTGCCCGGCCGTTCAACACCTATGGTCCCCGCCAGAGCGCCCGGGCCGTGATCCCCACCATCATCCCCCAGATCGCTGCCGGCAAAAACCAGATCCATCTGGGGGATGTGTCACCCACCCGGGATTTCAACTATGTGCTGGACACCTGCAAAGGATTCATTGACCTGGCCCGGTCAGACAAAACCATCGGCGAGGTGGTTAATATCGGCTCCGGGGTGGAAATTTCCGTGGGCGACACCCTGAACCTGATCAGGCAGCTGATGCACTCGGATGTGACATTCATCACGGATGACGCCCGGATCCGCCCGGAAAACTCCGAAGTGTTCCGCCTGTGCTGCGACAACACCAAGATCCATAACCTGACCGGATTCACACCGCAATATTCCCTGGAACAGGGCCTGCAACAATGCATTGACTGGTTCACGCAGCCTGAAAACCTGTCCCGGTACAAAATAGACATCTACAACGTTTAAAATTTCGGGGTCAGGCTTTCCTTATTGTTGTTATTGCAATACATATCCCAAAAGATTATCATTGTAATGAACGCAACAAACTTTTTCGGGAGATCCGTCATGCAGACATTGATAGATGAAAAAAAATAAAAGACCTTTTTAAAAAAGCAATCATTGAAGCCATGGAAGAAAGAAAGGACCTTGTCTATGATATACTCCAGGACGTGATGGAAGATATTCTACTGGTCAAGGCTATTCAGGAAGGCGAAGATTCAGAAGTTGTGGAAAGAGACGAAATTTTTCAAATTCTTGATGATAAGCGTTCGATAGTTTCTTTATGAAAACAATTTTTAAAAAAAGTTTTGCTGGAGATTTAAAAAAGCGGAAAAATGATTCTGATTTCACACAGCGGGTTAAAGAAGTTATCCAGGAAGTTGAGAAAGCCGAAAATATTTTGGATATTACCGATTTAAAAAAATTGACAAATGAAAACATTTATTATCGAATTCGTACCGGGAATTTCCGAATTGGCATTAAAATAGTGTCTGTTGAATCTGAAACTGCAGTTGTCTTTGTTCGTGCGCTTCATCGGAAAGATATTTACCGTAAATTTCCCTGATACCCAACGCCCAACAAACCCCACCCGGGTCTGCTTAAAACTTAAATCTTAACACTTAAAACTTGCTTAATGCTCATCCAAATCAAAACTCTAACCTGGGACCCCACCATCTACCCCAGAACCACCCAAAGCCGCCAAACCATCGACGCTTACGCTCAAGCCCTGGCCATTGGTGCCCAGTTCCCGCCGATCAAGATCCAGCGGGTATTCAACTATGCCGACGGCCAGACCGCCACCATCCTCCGCCTCAGCCGCCTTGGATGGACCCAGGAGAAAATTTCGGGAAAGGTGGGAATAAATCAACAGAGAATTTCTCAAATTACCAATAATGCAAATTTTGGCAATATTGGTAATTTGCTCTCTATGGGCCATACCATGGAATACATAGCCGCCCATTTGCAGATGGACCTGGCCCTGGCCCGGGCGACCAGGTCCTGGACCCCATGGCCGGTGGCGGTGTGGTCTCGGACACATGCCTGCTTTTTGAACGCCGTTGCCAGGCCTTTGATCTGGCAGTCCGGGACAAACGACCTGAAATCGAACACCACCACCGGGACCCCCAAAACGACCCATGGCCCGTGACCAGAAAAACAGACCTGATCTTTTTTGATCCCCCTTATTACACCAAGAAACAAAAGGCATATGAACAAACACACAAAACCAGGTACCACCCTGGCGTTTCTCAATGCCGACTGGCGTGATTTTGAATCCACCCCGGCCATCCAGGAAAAAACGCAGAATGCCATCACCCTGTTTGATTACCACAGTCTTTTGTCAGAAACAGGATGGAAAACCACCCACCGCATTGAATGCCCCCTGTCCACCCAGCGCCTGACCAGCACCCAGGTGCAGCGCATGCAGACCAAACGCATCCTGGGCACCATCAGCAGAACCTTGTTAATCGCCCGACGAACGTAAAGGAGAGCGCATCACAGGCAACCGCCAGCTCTATCTTCCCGTTGAAATCCAGAAAATGCTGGAAGGCGCCGGCCGCATCCGAATCCAGCTGCTTTGAACCTCCCACTAGGTAGTTTCCCCTATTTACATGACCCCCATGGATGCTATATACAACACACTTTGCACCACTCCCTCATCGGATACAGCCTTCCGCCATGTAACCGACAGAGCGGAGCTATACCTATACCCAATTCCGGGGTCAACCTTGTGTTTAAAATACCCATTTTAATGGCAAAATAAACGGTGTAACAAATGATACCCCACGACCCTAATTTCAAAAATTTGTTTCAAGATTTTCCCAGGGAAACACTCCAATGGCTGTTTCCCCAGGCAGAACAAAACTGGGGCAAGATCGTTTCCATTGAGTTTACACGTCAGGAGCCCAAAAAACACCATCTTGCAGATGCCGGGCTGGCACTGGATCTTCCGATACTGTTCCATTTTGAAAACCAGCAGCTGCTGTTATGGTAAAAATCCTTTTGCCCAAGATGCAGTATGAAAAGAACGAACGTATAGAGGTCATCCGCCAGGCATATAAAGGGTTGTTTCAACTGGCTACGCGAGGGCTGTTTGACAAATATGTGGATTTTATCGATGTGTATTCGGAAATAAGCGACCAGGAACAGCAACAACTTTATGAGACCATCATTCAACATAAGGAGACTGCCATGTTAGCGCAATATATTAGAGAAAGAGGCAGACAGGAAGGCAGACAGGAAGGCAGACAGGAAGGCAGACAGGAAACTGTGATCGCACTGGTCCGCAGTGCTGGAAAAAATAGGCTGTCCGAAGAAATGATCGCCCAGATCGCCAACCTCGACATCACTCTGGTCAGAAAAATACTGAACAACGAACCCGTCGAAATCCCGCTGCACCTGCTGTCAGACAGCTGAAAACCCGGGGGGCCAGGCTTGGCTTACGTGTGACCTTGGGTTATTGGCTTATTGTGGCCCTATGCTATAAGCCAACAAACCAACCCTGACCCCACCCCGTCTACTTAAAACTTAAAACTTAAAACTTTCCCCCCCCCCAATAACTACAATAACGCAGGCCTGATAATCATATAAAGGGCGTAGCAAAAAACAACCGTTGTCATTTGCTACTATTAAACTGCGTGGAAGCCAGCTTTCC
>NZ_APJX01000024.1 GCF_000350545.1 Desulfotignum phosphitoxidans DSM 13687 | reverse complement strand
TCAGGGTCCCATTCAAATTCCATAGTACAAATATAGTTCATTGGACGACATAAGGCAAGCTTAAAGCGGGAAAGCGGGGTCTGACCCCGATAAGTTTCTGTTGTTACATAAGATATTTGTCTAAAACAAGGCCCAAAAACGTCTTAGCACGCACTTTTTGATGCCAAAAAGAGCTGTTTAAGCTAAGTCAGCAGCGTTTAAATCAGCAACGGGGTCACCCTGGGGCAGAACTGCCGAAAATTTGACCTGTACAAGTTCCGGACCAGAAAAAACGCGGGGTCAGGCCTGCGTTATTGTAGTTATTGGGGGGTAAAGTATCGGGTGTTGCTAAAATTTTTTGACGGGGGTATCATCTTGTCATGGATTTATGAAATCTGTGGAAGGTAAATTATATGCATCAACTGAACATAAAAGTTGAAGTTTTTAAAGAAGACGATCTCTATGTAGCTCTTTGCCCTTCATTAAATGTTTCCAGCTTTGGAGAATCAATAGATGAAGCCAAAAAGTCTCTTGTAGAAGCTGTGGAAATCTTTATTGAGGAATGTTCAGAAATGGGAACCCTTGATGAAGTTCTTTGCTGTAAAGAGACAAAGAGGCGATCATATAATAATGACTAAACCTGGAATTAACCGTCCATTGGTGATCAAAACCAGTCCAAGGAAAGTTTCCACCACCCATATCCGTACGAATCTGACTACCGCAGGAATATCCAGATCAAGATATTTTGAGCTTCTGGATAGCCTTTCAAGCTGATGAAAAATCCTGCTTTTTTGATTGTTTGTGTGATGATCGCGGCTGCGCCGCTGTTCCGGGGATCGGTGCATGCCTGGGCACAGACCGTGATTCAGGCCATGGTGGCCCTGGGCGGGATTGTGCTGGTGCTCGAAGCGATGCGGTCAAAGGCGGGGCGGAAGCGGTCATCCCGGAGTTCGTCGTTGAAGGGGTTCACCACCCGGGAACTGTTAGTTCATGTGGCGGCTCCCTGTGCAGCGTTAGGGGTGTGGTCTGTCTGGCTTTGTTTCTCGTTGTCTGCCAGGCCCTGACCCTGTCCCGGGGCGGGTGGGCCGGCACGGCCGGTGCCCTGGTTTTCATGGCCGTGGTGCTGCTGCTCAAAAAAGGATTTGCTCACAAGCGGCTGGTGGGATATCTGATGGCTGGTATCGTGGTGACAGCCGCGATTGTGATGGCCTCCACCCCCGTGGTACAGCGCATCATGACCCTGACCCAGGGGAACCTGGAAGACAACATCGCCCACCGGCTCAATCTCTGGGAAGGCACCCGGCACATGATCGCGGACAACCCGGCCGCCGGCACGGGCCCGGGCACCTTTGAAACGGCGTATCCCCCATACCAGCAGCCCGGCTACACCGTCCTGGCCAGATACGCCCACAACGATTACCTCCAGTTCACAGCAGGCACGGGCATCCTGTTCATCCCCCTGATGCTGTGGCTGCTCTATCTTTTCTTCAGGACCGGCTTCAAAAAATTTCACAGCCGCAGCCGACAGACCTCGGGCATCGCCTTAGGCTGCATGGCCGCCGCCATCGCTATCCTCATCCACAGCTACTCCGACGGCAACCTCCAGATCCCCGCCAACGCGCTGCTTTTCACCTCCCTTTCCGCCCTTACCCTCAAAAGCGGGGTCTGACCCTTATAAGTCTCTGTTTTTACACAAGATATTGTCTAAAACAAGGCCCAAAAACGTCTTAGCGCGCACTTTTTGATGCCAAAAAGAGCTGTTTAAGCTAAGTCAGCAGCGTTTAAATCAGCAACGGGGTCACCCTGCTTTATTGTCGTTATTGACACGTCAGGTATTTAAAATATGCAATCCATATCCTCTTTGCTATATCCGAAAATCTTGCGAAGGGCAAGCCGGGGAATCCTGGTGCTGCTGCTGGCGTGCATGCCCTGGGCGATCCTGTCTCCGGCAGCCAATCCGCCGTCCCAGTGCGCCGCCCTCCGCACCACCCTCATCCCCAGATCCTGATCCCACCTCTCTCTCCTCCCAATCCCCAATCCCTACCAACCAAGAACCCCCTACCCAACACCCATCATCCAAAACACCCCATTGAATTTGCTATTTGTTAAAAACCGATTTATACAGAAAAAGGACTCGGGGCCTGCTTTATTGTAGTTATTAGGGGGTAAAGTATGGTCATTGGCATAGTCTGTGACCGCAATGGGTATTTATAGATTGACTTTCCATGTGTGCTGCATATACTGAAAACTATGATATGGTTGAAATCCCGGATAGGATAATATTCGGAATGATTGAAACCTCGAAAGAGAAAGGCAGGAAAATAAGATGCCGAAATTAAGAGAGATCGATATTGATTACGATCAGATACGCGAGTTGGTTTGCCAACTGGCTTTTAGCAAAAAAATGTCCCTGATAAGGGAAATCGTTAAAGATAAAAGATATCAGGAAGATTTTTATGCTTTCACAGAGTCATTGGCCAAAAAATACAATATCCCAGAGATGAACGAACAGGAATTGGATGTATTCCTCCATGGTTAGTCAAAGATTTTGACAATGGTTTGAGGGGATATAACCGCAATGATCCATAGAATTGTTATTGATACCAATATTTATATATCAGCGATTTTTTGGGGTGGCAAACCTCGTGAGGTGGTCGATTTAGGGCGCAGTGAGAAAGTATTGATTTTTACGTCGTTGGAAATACAAACTGAAATTCATAGAAAATTACGAACAAAATTTGGTCTTTCAGAAGATGAAACTGCTCAAATCCTTCTTGACTTTTCAACCTTTACAAATCTTATTACAACCCATGAAAAAATTTCGATAATCAATGATGACCCGGATGATAATAAATTTATCGAATGTGCAGTATCCTCAAAGGCACACTTTATTGTCACCGGAGATAAACGTTTGTTAAACCTGGATATGTATAAAGAAATTAAAATCCTCAAAGCAGCAGATTTTCTATCGATAATGTCCATGCCCTGACATCCTGCGATGGGGGGGCGGGGGATGCTGGCGGTCCTGCTTGGCGCCATGCCCTGGGCTGCGCGGTGTCATTTCAGGCGACCACTCCAAATTTCTGAAGGAAAATAAATATGCTTCGTGAATAACTCCGGTCATCTCCAGGTCTGTCAACTGCACCCAACTATTATCTGCTGCTCATGATGATCCTGGGCGGGGAGGGGCCACGGCAAAAGAGATCATCGAAGCGGTCCGGGCCGAGGCCTGGGCATCAATCCCAAGGTGGGGCTTTTGAAATATGAGACGTTTCTGGGGGTTCCGGCCTTAGGGATTGACAACACCCCGGAATACCGCGGTGAGCTTTTCAAGGCGGCCATCGACTATGGGATGGCAGTGGCGGGGATTGTTGCGACCCTGCCGGTCTGGGCTGCGGCAGCCGTGCTGATCAAGTGGCTGTCGCCCGGCGGGCCCGTGCTGTACAAACAGGTGCGGCTGGGGCAGAACGGCCGCAAATTTGACCTGTACAAGTTCCGGACCATGGTGCCGGATGCAGAGGCCCGCCTGGAGGCGCTGCAACATGCCAATGAATGCGACGGCCCGGCGTTCAAGATTAAAAATGACCCGCGCATCATTCCCTATATCGGCACTTTTTTGCGCAAAACCGGGCTGGATGAGCTGCCCCAGTTCATCAATGTGCTCAAAGGAGAACTGAGCGTGGTGGGGCCGCGGCCGCCGGCGCCCTCAGAGGTCAAATGCTATGAGCGCTGGGAGCGCCGGCGCCTGTCCATGAAGCCGGGCATCACCTGCTTCTGGCAGATCCAGCCCAACCGCAATGACATCCTTGTTATCAGGGTCTGACCCCGATAAGTCTCTGTTTTTACATAAGATATTGTCTAAAACAAGGCCCAAAAACGTCTTAGCGCGCACTTTTTGATGCCAAAAAGAGCTGTTTAAGCTAAGTCAGCAGCGTTTAAATCAGCAACGGGGTCACCCTGCTTTATTGTAGTTATTGACACGTCAGGTATTTAAAATATGCAATCCATATCCTCTTTGACATATCCGAAAATCCTGCGAAGGGCAAGCCGGGGAATCCTGGTGGTGCTGCTGGCGTGCATGCCCTGGGCGACCCTGTCTCCGGCAGCCAGTCCGCCGTCCCAGTGGGCCGCCCTCCGCACCACCCCCCCCTCTCCCGATCCTGATCCCACATCTCCCATCCGACCCTGACCCAGTGAAGTCAGACTCCGGAGTCTGAACCTGGAGGGT
>NZ_APJX01000023.1 GCF_000350545.1 Desulfotignum phosphitoxidans DSM 13687 | reverse complement strand
TTACAGGACTTAATAAATCGTTTGGCACTACTTTGGCCAACAGAGAAAATTTATGCCTCAATACACTGATTTTATTACTAAAAATTTTTGTAGTGCCAAAAAATATAGCAAAAAAATCAGCTTTTGCTCTCAATCTTTCGAAAAAATGGGCTAACAAAACCCTCCCAGACACTGACTACGGAATTTGACAGTAAAAATGGCTTGCTTTAGCCCATTTGAGTGCGGTAGTGTAATCTGAAACAGAATTTACCCTATTTTATATGTCATGGAGGGAAGAAATGGTTTTTCGAAATATTAAACCTAATAAGTTTTTGTTTCAATTTGTTTTTATCGTGATCTGTATTCCACTGCTCCTCAGTATGGGCAACACGCCTAAGGAAAAGGTGGCAAGAAAATCAAAATTGATAGGCGTTGCAACTTTTACAGACCATATCATTTTGAACACCATTAGAGATTCTTTTTTGGCTGAGATGAAGGTTCTCGGATATACCCAAGAAAACGGTTGGCAATTTGTCGTTAAAAGCGCCAATGCACAGCCAAGCCAGGCAGCAGTCGTCGCAGATGAACTCTTAAATCTGAACCCGGTTACAATCGTGAGTATCTCTACACCCTCTACAAAACCTGTCTTTGAAAAAAATGGGGGTCGAATCCCCCACCTATATAGTGCCGTGAGCTTTCCGGCTTCCATAGGCATTACTGATAACTCAAAAAATACAACCGGCCTTTCTGATGGCGTCGATTTCCCTGGAAGTTTCAATTTAGTACAGGAAATGGTGCCAGGATTAAAGAGATTGGGGATGGTTTATTCCCATGAGCCCAATGCTGTGACATCAAAGGATCAGATCCTTGGGTTGTGTAAAAAAAATAATGTTACCTTCATTGGGCAGGCCGTTTCAAGCAGGGATGAGGTGAAAACATCCATACAGGACATTGCCACAAATAGACCGGATGCTATATTTGTCGGGGCCGATAGTGTGGCAGTGGATCAGGCGCCAGCAATTATTGAGGTAGCCACCCGGGCGAAGATTCCTGTTTTTGCAGTCGATGAAGGTACTGTCAAGTTAGGAGCCTATGCGGCCTTATCTGTTAACTACGTAAAGATGGGGAAGAAAACAGCACAGGTTTTAGATGAAATTATAAAGAAAAATTCTGCAGACAATATGCCTGGGATTGAATATTTGGGGGAAGATATCGTAGTGAATACAAAAGCTGCGGAAAATATCGGTAAACCGATTCCCGAATACTTTATCGCAAAGGCTTATAAAATCTACAAAGAATAAGCATGACCGGATTAATTATATTAGACAACTCTTTGAACCAGGGGTTGATATACGGGTTTCTTGCCCTGTCCGTTTTCATTAGTCTGCGTGTCATTGATTTTCCCGATTTGTCGGTAGAAGGCACCTTCCCTTTAGGTGCAGCAATTGCGGTTGCCTGCACTAAATTATGGGGGTTGAATTGGACAGCAGTTTTCCCATTGGTTTTGGCACTCGGTTTCACGGCAGGCACACTAACAGGTGTTTTGCATACTTATCTAAGGCTGGGAAAGCTGCTGAGTGGTATTCTTGTTGCCATTGGCTTGTATTCGATAAATTTTAGAGTAATGGTTGCAAATTCTAATCTCTATTTGGTCGGTGAACAGAATAGTTTTTATTGGTTAAAAGAGCAAAATTTTAAACTGATCCAAACCCTGCTACCGGACTCAACCAGTGTTTCAATCTATCCTGTATTAAATTTCGTTTATTTGCTCATTTCGATCAGTGTCATTTATATGCTTTTATCCCTTTTTAAAACACAGAAGGGAATACTGATTCGATTTGCAAGGGCGGATTCAAAAATGTTTTTGGAATCTTTGGGCGTAAATCAAAAGAGATACGCTATTCTCGGCTTAGGCATTGCAAATGCACTGGCTGCTTTTTCCGGCAGTCTAGTTGCGTTCCAAGAGGGCTCTGCGTCCATTAATATGGGCTTTGGAATGATTCTGGTTGCCTTGGTGTCACTGGTCATCGGAGAACAGGTCATACGGGTCTTCCACCAAGATTTAACGGATATCTGGCCGACCATAATCTCTCCTTTCGTGGGGGCCTTTTTATACTATTTAATTATAAGAGCGGTAAGGGGTCTAAACAGTCTATGGCAAATCTACCGGGGGTTTCCCGATCCTACAGATCAACTCCAATTTTTCAACTCAGATGTGAGACTGCTTTCTGTTCTGATCATGGTATTGCTTTACATATTCCGTAAAAAGGAAATTACAGAGATAAATATTCCGGAACGGTTGTAATCAATGGACGAAAAACTCTACCTATATTCAGTAACTAAGATTTTTAACAAAGGTGATTTTAACGAAGTCTGCGCCCTCAAAAGAGTAGATCTGAAATTTTGCGCAGGTGAAAATGTCATCATATCGGGTCACAACGGGTCGGGAAAAAGTACCTTGCTTAATCTAATAGATGGCAGAATCGCTCCGACAAATGGCAAGATTTTCGTTGATGGAAGGGATATTACTGATCTTTCCATCCATAAAAGGGCCAAATTCGTATACCGCCTTTTTCAGGACAGCACCCATGGGGTGATACCGCTCGGGACCATTCGTGAAAATATGGATATCGCATTGGGACGTAATTCTGCAAGAAGTTGGTTCAAGCCGGCATTGTGCAGGGGGAATGATGACTTTTTCAGCGAAGTGATGGGCGCATACCGACCCGAACTGGCCGACAAACTCGATAAAAAGGTATTTACATTAAGCCCGGGGGAACGGCAGGCGCTGATTCTTGCCCTGCTGAAGCTTCAGACCAATTCAAGCTCTCAAATTCTTCTGGCGGACGAGCCTACTGCCTCCCTGGACCCGACACTCTCAGAAAAGTGTATTGCCATCATATCGGAATATGCCTCCAGAGGATGGTTGTGCCTCACGATTACCCATGACTCAAAAATTATAAAAGAGCATGGGGGGCGTTTGATAGATTTTAAAAACGGGTCGGTCTTTTCGGATACAGATAGAAAGGAAAAAAATGGCGGATACGTCAAGTAGCAACCTATTTAAAAATTGGGACTACGTGTACCAGAATTGGGATGTTTTTGAATTGCCATGGGTTGAAAAGGACATTCATCCGGTGCTGGCACAAAAAATCAGGGAGTTTGCATCTGCTGAAGGATATGCCTTGGATATCGGTTGCGGATTAGGTCAGGTAAGCCGCCATCTTGCGTCTGCAGGTTATAAGGTCTACGGTATTGATGCTTCAGACCGGGCCATCAATCTTGCCAAGGGCATGACACCGGAGGGCCTGGAGATCGCTTATATGGTAGCAGATTCGGTTCGTTTCGTGCCCGAAGTGAAGTTCGATCTGGTCGTTGATTTCCTTCATCTTCACGACATTCAAGCCAAGGACTTGTCTGTGTATATCGATACTCTTCTTAAGATATCTGCAGTTGGAGCAACAATGATAACGACGTCTTTGTCCGAAAAGGACCCGACGGCCACATCGACAGGAGAAAGGGACAGCCATTTTGCAGATTGCAAAGTCTACTATCGATCCTCAAAACAGATTACAGATCTGTTTTTTCCTTATGCAAAGCTCATTTCCACAGAAATTATTAACGTGGGCCGAGGTGCAGAGTCTTATCTTGCGAACCTTCTGGTCTTCAGAAAAACTAAGATTCTTGGGCAGCCACCATCAGGCTGTTTAGATACTGCCCCGGTTGTTTTACCGTAACTTTGCCTTCTGTGATAGTATATCGGCTTTGTTTATCTCGGACGTTCAAGTATCCTTTTTGGAATAACCGGGTCCCTTCCAGTCTATCGGATTCGGTGGGGGAATATTTCCAGCGTTCACGGATGGGTCGGACTTTATCATTCTGGACAAAAAAGAGGTCAGGTGCAGAAATTCCCGGCGGAATGGTGAAGACAAGTAGGTCCAATAAATTACCAGTGTACCTCTGATTGGCATAAGCTGAGACGACTTTGATCAACCAGTCAACAGGTTTGTTCCGCCCTGCGATCTTAAATTCTCTGATACCCAGCTCAGAGTAAAAGGCGATATCCTCCGGTCGGATCATTCCTGCCAGTCCCACAAGCTTCTCCGGTGATTTAATGATATTTGTTACGCAGGACCATAAATAGGCGTCAAAAAGATCCGACCGGTCCCTGTTGTTCCAGAGTTTATAGTGGGCACTGCGGTAGGGGCATTGGTATTCACAATTTTCATTGACCAGGATACTGAATTTAAGCCCGGTCTGATTGATGTACTCAATCAGGTTTTTTAGATCCCGGTCCACCGTGCAGTCGTGGTGCAGGCAAAGACTCTCAATTTTTATACCCTTTTCCTTTAAATCGAGAATTTTTTTAAGCTGCGCAGCGGATTTTAGACCATAAACCGTGGAAATGTTGATGGGCATGTGAGGGTAGAGCCCATGGATGATTCTGATGAGCTTTATGGAACTGATCGTCAGGATATCCGGCTCAACAGTCTCAATGATTTTTTGCAGGTTGTTGATAAATTCTTTGCTGAAATCTTCATCCGCATACTTGGAGTTGAAGAGGTAATTTGTTTTTATCTTGATGGATTTACAATAGGCAAAGAACTTTTTGGCCATCACCAGCGTAAGGCCTTTGAGGTCATTTCTCGGCCGACCACTTCTGAGTATGGGCACCGCACCATAGACTTCATCAATCGTAACATCGTGTTCTGAGCAGCCACAGATGTCCAGGAGGGTATTGAGCCCTGGCTTGGTCCAGATTGCGGGAGTCTTGAGTTTTACCAGGTACATATTGGCAGTATCATTTATTGTGTATGGCTTTTCGTTATTCTTATATCAAATCGAAAACAGGCAGGCAAGAAATCATCAGTGTTCTATGAATTAGGATATCAAAGGTCAACAATCGTCTTCTTGTGGTTTCTCGTCTTTTTCATCTGCTTTTTTGATTTGAAAACTATTGTAAAGCTGTTCCCAATAATCACTTATCCCGGTATTTGGCTCGGTTGCATCAAAAACTTGCTTGAATCCATCGATATAGCTTTCAATTATACTTCCAAAATATATTTCTAAATATTCAAACTCAAAAGAATATTTTACTAAAATACGCTCATCGAAAATTACATATTCTCCAAAAAATTTAGGTCCAGTTCTGGCATGAGTTTTTGGTTTGCCTGGAGCTTTTTTTATTACAATGGACTTTATGTTATCAGACCCTGGATTATAATATAATATTTTATAGGTTTCAATTGCATCTACGTAACTCTTATCGTCTGTTTTTTCCTCCCAGCTGTTATCATTTTGACTTATCAGCTGCACTCTACGGACTTGATATGTTTTTTTATTGTCGAAAGCCTTTTGGTTAACTTTATCCAACCAGTCTTTGACATGCTCCCAGGTTTCCTTTTCTTTTGTGTTATCTTCATCACCCTTGTCTTCCTCATCTGCAAGTGTCGGGTTATACAGCTTTAATGTGTCCAAAAAATGAGATGAAAAGGATGTAGCATAGATACTCTCGTGCGAATTGTTTAGTCTCTCAGTCAAGAGCTGTGCATAGTCTCCAATATCGACTTCAATACAGCCGATGAATCCACCACTTGTTTCAAAAGAAACTAGATCAGCCCATTTCTTAGTATCGCCCCACTTCTTAATCCGGTCTATATA
>NZ_APJX01000022.1 GCF_000350545.1 Desulfotignum phosphitoxidans DSM 13687 | reverse complement strand
CCTGCCAGTATTGATGTCCTTGAGGCGTTGTATCCCATGGAAAGGCAAAAAGAGCCTCACCCAGAGATGACGCTTCACCTCCCAGCATATTATCCCTTTCAGCATTGTTGATGGCCTGCATCCGGTAAGGTTCCGGCAGCATCATGTACCATTGTCCATTGGTTTTTTTGTTTGTTCCTGCGTATTCATTTTGAATCCCTCAATAAAAATATGTTATGTCAGAGCAGTATTCTTAATGGAAAATGGGGGAATGTCAAGTGTGGCCTGAATCAGGCCGGGGTCAGGATTGGCTTGCGTGTGACCTTGGGTTATTGGCTTATTGGGGACGAAGTAGGCGGTGGTGGGGTCTTGCATAGTTGCGTTTGGCTGGTCGGGGGAGATGGGTTTTGGTATCGGGCAGAAGGCGGCCGTGTGTGGTCATATAAAACCGGTTTTAAAAATAACGTGATTATATTATGATACTGATATAGTGGTAAAAATTATCATAGCCGGAAGGGTTTGACCTATGGAAAATGTTATCGATTCAAAATTTACCGAAAATACAGAGGCCATTATCAGTCAATTTGGTTTCAAGGATTTGAAATCTTTCATAAAAAACCAAGCGCTGCTCATGCTTGTGGCCAAAATTGACAAGTATACAGCTGAAAAAAACGGTATGAAGCCAAGTATCATACGTCTTTTGCTGAATTTCAAAAAAAAATGGAACAAATGCACGGTATGGAAGATTTTGAAACAGAAGATGATTTTCTGGATTGGCAATTTGCAGTAGAAGCCATGGACAGGCTCTACAAGCAAAAACTGGAATTGGAAAATGCTTGATCTCATTGGCCTGATATTTCAACCTTTCCGCATCATAAACATCTAAGCAGCGGCGTTCATGAATCTTCAGAAACATCTTTCCCCGATGTGTTGGAAATGATTATCAAAAAGTTGTAAAGTGCGCGTGGGGTCAGTCTTGCGTTATTGTAGTTATTTTGAGTTTTAAGTTTTAAGTGTTAAGTTTTAAGTAGAAAAGGCCGGGGTCACCTGTGGCATTGTCGGTATTGGGGGGTAAAGTAGAATGAACATGCAGTCCATATCTTTTCCTGCATATCCTGACATCCTGCGGTGGGGGAGCCGGGGGATGCTGGCGGTTCTGCTTGGCGCCATGCCCTGGGCTGCGCTGTCGCAGGTGGCAAGCCCGCCTTCCCAGTGGGCCGGGTTGATGCACATGGGGGCCATGGCTGTGTTTGCAGTTCTTGCCTGCACAGGGTTTGTCTCTCTGCGGGGCCGGGTCGGGCCCGTGCTGTACAAACAGGTGCGGCTGGGGCAGAACGGCCGCAAATTTGACCTGTACAAGTTCCGGACCATGGTGCCGGATGCAGAGGCCCGCCTGGAGGCGCTGCAACATGCCAATGAATGCGACGGCCCGGCGTTCAAGATTAAAAATGATCCGCGCATCATTCCTTATATCGGCACGTTTTTGCGCAAAACCGGGCTGGATGAGCTGCCCCAGTTCATCAATGTACTCAAGGGAGAACTGAGCGTGGTGGGGCCGCGGCCGCCGCTGCCCTCAGAGGTCAAATGCTATGAGCGGTGGGAGCGCCGGCGCCTGTCCATGAAGCCGGGCATCACCTGTTTCTGGCAGATCCAGCCCAACCGCAATGACATCAGTTTCAAGGAATGGATGAAGCTGGACCTGAAATACATTGACAACTGGTCGTTGTGGGTGGATGCAAAGATCATTTTCCGGACGGTGTGGGTGATGATCTCCGGCTCCGGGAGGTAGAAAAAGGGGGAGTTTTAAGTTTTAAGTGTTAAGTTTTAAGTAGACGGGGTGGGGTGCGTATGGGTTGCAAATTTTTGTCGGTAAAGGTACCATGAATTTAAAACCCTGAGATGGAGGTTTCAATGGAAAATATCCCAAAATTGACAAGGCAGGAGTTGCTTGAACGGGTCGTTGTTGATCAGGATATTTGTTTCGGTAAACCATGTATTCGCGGCACTCGTATCTGGGTATCGCTTATCATGGACAATCTGGCGGCCGGTGTTTCTGAAGATGAGATCCTCTCCGCTTATCCGACGTTAGAAAAAAATGATATCCGTGCAGCGATCACATATGCCGCTGAGCTGGCACATGACCGGTACGCTGCTTTGCCGGTTTAAGGCGGATGATGCGAATTAAACTTGATGAATGTGTCGATGTTCGGTTGACAAGGCTGTTTGAAGATGCCGGCCATGACCTGGAAGTCTTGGTAAATGAGGTGATTTTCTTATTGCCGAAAGAAAGTCCGGCAGGTCATCTCTGGGTAGTCGCCAAAAGTCGCATTCGGATATGGCCGGCATAACTGGGATAGCCTTTCAAGCTGATGAAAAATCCTGCTTTTTTGATTGTTTGCGTGATGATCGCGGCTGCGCCGCTGTTCCGGGGATCGGTGCATGCCTGGGCACAGACCGTGATTCAGGCCATGGTGGCCCTGGGCGGGATTGTGCTGGTGCTCGAAGCGATGCGGTCAAAGGGGAGGCGGAAGCCGTCATCCCGGAGATCGTCGTTGAAAGGGTTCACCACCCGGGAACTGTTAGTTTATGTGGCGGCGCCCTGTGCAGCGTTAGGAGCCTGGTCCGCTGTGATGTCGCCCCATCCGGCCCTGGCGTTTCAGGGCCTTTTGATGCTGATGACCTATCTGGGATTTTTCTTTCTGGTGGCGGTATCCGTGCGCACCCGGGAGGAACAGCGGGCCTTGGTGTGGGTGATTGCGGGAACGGCCGGGTTTTTGTGTGTGGTGGGGCTGCTGGAGCTGTATGATGTGCTGGCGTTTGCCTGGTGGGATTATGCTGCGGAAACCGGAAACGCATACAAAGATTCCCTGACCGGGGCCTATGTCAACCGCAGCCACATGGCCGGATTCCTGGAGATGGCCATTCCCGTGATGCTCGTCATGTTCCTGATCCGGTCCAGACCCGTGGAATGGAAGATCGGTTTGATCTGTCTGGCGTTGTTTCTCGTTGTCTGCCAGGCCCTGACCCTGTCCCGGGGCGGGTGGGCCGGCACGGCCGGTGCCCTGGTTTTCATGGCTGTGGTGCTGCTGCTCAAAAAAGGGTTTGCCCACAAGCGGCTGGTGGGATATCTGCTGGCCGGCATCGTGGTGACAGCCGCGATTGTGATGGCCTCCACCCCCGTGGTACAACGCATCATGACCCTGACCCAGGGGGACATGGAAGACAATATCGCCCACCGGCTCAATCTCTGGGAAGGCACCCGGCACATGATCGCAGACAACCCGGCCGCCGGCACGGGCCCGGGAACCTTTGAAGTGGCGTATCCCCCATACCAGCAGCCCGGCTACACGGTCCTGGCCAGATATGCCCACAATGATTATCTCCAGTTCACGGCAGACACAGGCATCCTGGTCATCCCCCTGATGCTGTGGCTGCTCTATCTTTTCTTCAAGACCGGTTTTGCCAAATTCCAAAGCCGCAGCTGCCAGACCTCGGGCATCGCCTTAGGCTGCATGGCCGCTGCCATCGCCATCCTCATCCACAGCTACTCCGACGGCAACCTCCACATCCCCGCCAACGCCCTCCTTTTCACCTCCCTTTCCGCCCTTGTTCTAAAAAACTAGCGGGGTCAGGCCTGCGTTATTGTAGTTGTTGGGAGTTTTAAGTTTTAAGTGTTAAGTTTTAAGTAAAAAAAGCCGGGGTCAGGCCTGCTTTATTGTAGTTATTGACACGTCAGGTATTTAAATATGCAATCCATATCCTCTTTGACATATCCGGGAATTCTGCGAAGGGTCAGCCGGGGAATCCTGGTGCTGCTGCTGGTGTGCATGCCCTGGGCGACCCTGTCTCCGGCTGCCAGTCCGCCGTCCCAGTGGGCTGCCCTGATGCACATGGGTGCCATGGCCGTGTTTGCAATTCTTGCCTGTACGGGTTTCAATTCCCTGCGCGGCCGGGCCGGGGCAGTGCTGTTTGTGTTTATATTCAGCGCCCTGATGGAAGGGTTGCAGCATTTTTCGCCCCTTCGCACCGGGTCCTGGGAGGACGTGGCCATCAACGCCCTGGGCTGCCTGGCCGGGGTCCTGCTGTTTGCTGTCCTCGCCGGTGCCGTCCTCCGCACCACCCCCATCCCCAGATCCTTATCCCACCTCTCTCTCCTCCCAATCCCCAATACCTACCAACCAGAACCCCCTACCCAACACCAATCATCCAAAACACCCCATTGAATTTGCTATTTGTTAAAAACCGATTTATACAGAAAAAGGACTCGGGGCCTGCTTTATTGTGGTTATTGGGTGGGGTAAAGTATGGTCATCGGCATAGTCTGTGACCGCAATGGGTATATCTGATGCAGATTTTATCCAGATTTCGGGAAGTGCCAATTTTCAATCTTCAGGCTGAAAAAATGTGTAAAATCGCCGATATTCCGTGTTACCAGAACCAGACCATTCACCGCGGAGATTGCCGCAATCTGTCCATCAACAAATGAGGGGGTCAAGCCTTTTGATGATAACCTGGCACGTTCTTTTGCATGCCACTCTGCGGCTTTGTCATCATAAGGAAGAATAAGCATTGTGCGTTTGACGACGTCGTCAAGAAATGAAGCAATCATTTCACGTTTCCGGGACCGGGCAAGGCGCTGACAACCAAATTGAAGTTCATGCCAAACCGGCGCAGCAGTGACTATTTCGTGCTGGCATTTTTCAAGCATACGCATGACCGATTTGTCAGGAAATGTTTTCACTGCCTCTGAAAGTACGTTTGTATCTATGAGATATTTCATCATTTGAACTCGACTTCTCTTCCAGAGGACAGGTCTCGGAGCCCTGTGAAATCCCTGTCGGAAATCTCTATTTCTTCATCCTCAGCCATTCGCCGAAATTCCGAAACGGCATTCCAAAAACCCGTATATTTTCGGCTGAGCCGTTCATATTCTTGAATCGACAGCAATACTGCGACGGGTTTTCCTCGTCTGGTCAATTCGACAGACGGCCCCTTTTCGACAGAATGAACAATGGTGGGAAGTCTGTTTTTTGCTTCAGCGATAGAAAATTGCTTTTGCATTATGGTCATCATCTCCTTGCTATCTTATGTTGTTTAAACATTATAGACATCTTTATAGCCATAATCAAGAAATAAAA
>NZ_APJX01000021.1 GCF_000350545.1 Desulfotignum phosphitoxidans DSM 13687 | reverse complement strand
ACCGTTACCTTTTGAGCATGGCGGCGCTCGTCCAGGTGCTGGCCGTCCAAGAAAAAACAAAAAAAGCAGGTCCGGGCCTTCGCACTGTCCGCCCAGGTCGTTGATTTTATAGATCAGTATTCCAGAATTAACAAATTATCAAAATCACAGGCTGTGGAATCAATTATTAAATCTTGTATATAAAGGAAAATGCCATGTTTCTCAGATCTGAAAAATATTGCTTCCATCGTGACACATGTAAAAATCATTTTGCACCAGGCTGTCCGGTCGATTGCTGGGAGTATGAAACTTACCATAATGTTTTATGTAATCGTGCCCTGGCCCTGGGTGATGATGCCTTGACCGATAAAGAACAGGCATATATTTATGGTGCTATCACATTAGAACAATTACAAGATCCGGAATTAAAGGTCCGTTGATTGTTAATTTTGCGCAGCTGTTACCCCGGCGCTGTTTGCCGGGGTTACAGATGCCCTACGGAGTAGATAAACGCATTGATTATATCTTGTCCCGGGCCCTAGCCCGGTTTCGGCGTATGCCCCGAAAGTGTCATGATAACCCGCTTGACGGCATCCCATCGAAGTATCCCGCTTTAAATCCCTTTCCCACTCATTCCATTGAGATTCTCTCTTTCTCTTAATGACCCAAAAAAACACCTGTGTATGATCAGAAAACTAAGAGTGGTTTCCGGACGAGTCCGCATCGTTGTAAAAAATTTGTTTTTAGATTCTCACATTTAATTTTGAAATTCCTATTAAGATTTAGAATAGCAGTTCCGGGGGTTTGGGGGGGGTCCCCCAAATCAATTTGTTATTTTCCTTTTTTTATATTCCCCCTGGGGGGTTAGGGGGGTTTATCCCCTGGGGGATCATAGGGGGATAAAAGAGCCGGAGAAGATTGCATGAAAAGAATAAGAAATTTAGAAATTTTTTCCGGTGTCACCAGACGGGACCCCGGCGCATTGTCACAAGGTTTAAAAGATCTTGATTTGTTGTGATTGGAGTAGATCCCGGCACCTTATTAGCCTTACGGCGCTTGAGTCCAAAAAAATAAAAAAAAAGAACAGAAAAAAACAAGCCCCTTGGAATATATTGCGAATTTGTGCATTGGACTATATATAGCGGGCATCTTCGTTGAAATCCTTGTCATTCAAGCGTTTCATCAAAATAACACAATCTTGAAAAAGTTAATAATAAAAATAATGAAATATTGTCAACACAAATTGCCTGTGTTAATGTGTAATATAGGGGAAACGGATACAATAAAAATTGTGACAACAAAATTATTATGAAAAAAAACAAAACGAAAAAAATACAGTTGCGCGTAACGGAGCAATTCTGGGATGATCTTACAGAATTGACAAGGATCTTTAAGACATCAAAATCACAATACATAACAGAAATTGTGCAAGAAAATATGTATCGACAAAAAGAATTGTTAAAAAATGTGTTGACAAACAAACATTAGAGTAATATACAAAAAGAAACGCCCCGAAAACCTGGCAGGGTTGACGGGGCAAAAATGAGGGCTGATATAAAGATCAACCTGAACATGATCAATATATCAGCTCTGAACACAAAATGTCAAGGGCTGGTATGGATCAGACAAAAGACAGCATCATTCAAAAGTTTGCGGCGCAAAGAATTTCCGCATATATTCATCAATATCATGGTGGATATGACCAAAGACAGTGTTCATGCCTTCGTGCACGGAAAGACCTTTCCCTGACAATCGATTTAAAAAAGAATCCCGGCGCAGCCCATGCGCATTATTCCAGCCTTCAAACTTGTGGTTCAATTCATTCCTGCCCGGTGTGTGCTTCCAAAATTACCGAACACCGGAAAAATGAGATCCAGGAGATTATCGACAAAACAGCCGATAAGCATCATTACCTTGTTACTTTGACTTTCCCCCATTATGAGACAGAAACTTGTGGCGAATCCCGGCGTAAATTTATGGATGCCCGACGACGAATGAAGAATTGGAGCGAAGTACAGCACCACACTGAATTTGTCCCGTTTCGGAAAATTTTACAGCATCATCAATATGACGGTTCCGTGACCACAGTTGAGGTCACGTATGGTGTCAACGGCTGGCATATCCACAGCCATGAACTTTTCATTTTTGACAAACCGGTTGATGATCTTCGCAAGTTTCGCGCTGACATTTTCGCCAATTGGACCAAAGCCTGTTTGTACTCCGGCATCGAAATAAAAAAACCCCTGGCGTTCCATCGGCGTGCAGTCCAGGTCGATGCCTTGCACGGGGATCACATCGCCAAGATGACAAGTTACCTGACAAAAATATCAACCGGTAATTCCTGGGGTATGGCAGCGGAGCTCACAAAAGGGTCATGCAAAAAACAGCAAAACGGTAATGTAACGCCTTTCGGCATGTTGTTTGAAATTCTTGATAATAAAAACAACATGAAAAAATATGGTCAAAAGTTTTGGGAATACTGCCAGACATTCAAAGGTAAACAAGCCATTCGCTTCTCAAAAGGTCTAAAGAAAAAATACGGCATTGAAGAAAAAACAGATGAAGAAATTGTTACGGAATCGGATCTGCTGTCGTCTCTGTATGGATTTTTTGAAATTGGCGAATGGAAGAATATTTTAAAGCTGAAAATGCGGGGTTTCGTTTTGCAAAATTCAGATGTTGAATGGAATCAGCTTGTTGAAATTATTAATAGTGAAATAAGAAAAAGGGCATTGCAAAATGACACAAAAAGAAAAGAAACAATTTATGCAAGCGCTTGATGAATTTTTAGCGTGCTTTGACCCGGAACAGATGGTTAAAGACGGCGTTCAATTTATCAAGTTCCGTTATCATGCCAGGGGGAAAAAAATTGAAAGATTGTATACCCCTGAAACCCTCAGAACAGCAAAGGAGCAAAGAGAAAATGCAATACATTGAAGGCGTGGTATTACACCGCAAATCATTCCAGAGTAAAAAAGGCAAAGAAATCCCGGTTGTATCGATCCTTGACGAATACGACAAATTCTCTCAGGTGGTTGATATCACTGATTTTGACAATCATGTCAATGGCGTGTCCAAAGGTATCAAAGTGCGGTTGCCGGTGCGCAGCCGTCCCGGTGTTTCGGATCGTGGAAACGCTTTTATTAACTATGTTGTCGCTGGCCCCGTCGTTGAGGTCACAGATTGATGTTTGATTTATCTCAGACATTCAACGTTTTGGAAATTCTGGACCCTGCCACCGTGACCGGTGCGGAATATTTCAACTGGTTTTTTACACTGCTCATGATATGGGGTCTTTTTTGCTTCACAATCAAGGCGTTAGTCCGCCTGCTTACGAGGTCATAATATGAGTCCTCAAGATTGGCTTTTTTTACAAGGATTGTCCGGTATAATTTGCGGTTTGCTTTTCGTCTGGACAATTTTGGATTGGTGACAACCGGGGGCGTTCCCCGGAGCACATAATTATTAATCTTTTCAAGTGAGGTGTTCGCATGGATCTTTCCACTATCACAGTTGCCGGCTTGACCGGTGATGTCTCTACCCTGGCCGTGGTCGTTATCGGTGGTCTGGCCGTTATCTGGTCAATCCGGAAGCTGATCAAGCTGACGAACCGCAGCTAGCCTGCATGCCCTGGGGGGTTTTTCATCCCCCAGGGCATCCCCCTTGTTGAGGTGATAAAATGAAAAAAGTAATGTGGTTCCTTATCGGTTTTTCCTTGGTGGCTTTTCCAGCCCGTTTTGTATATACACAAGAATTGTTTCCGTCTGCTTCATATCTATCCGCTGCCAATGTTTGGAGTGCCCAAACTGTAATTTTTGCAGGTGCTTTTTCTACACCTGCAGAAGCAGAATCCGCCGTAAATGCTGCTTGGAATGCTCTCGGTTCGCCATGTACAAGTTATTCAACTTCACTTGAATATATTTATAGAACATATGTTGGTGTATCAACAAAAAATTACCACCGTGGGTATAGTGGCTCATGTGATACTGAAGTTTATGGATTATATGTGTACGGTAGTTATCCCCCAGAATGGTTAGAAGATCCTAACCCTGATACCGATGGCGACGGCATCCCCGACCAGTGTGATTTTTATCCGGATGATTCCGGTAAACTGAATCAGTATCAAATATCATGGGAAGTCATCGATGACGCTACAAGCGCTGTTGTGGCCCGTGGGGTCCGTACAAATTACGACGATGGATTTATTCTCGGTGAATATATACCTGAAGGCTCAGCCGGTTACACTGATATCGTCTATATCGGTGGTGATTGGTATGAGTTGCCAGCAGATTGTGAATCAACCGGCGGCGGTCTGACAATCGATCAAGAATATGATGTTTCTAAGTTCCCATCTGTTCATCCGTATGTCTGGACTGGTGATGAATATGACACTGCACCGGGACCCGGTTCAACCGGTGAACCATCACCGACAGTTCCCACCGGTTCGGAAACTGACTCTGAAGCTACACAGATTATTGCTCAAAATACCGCAAAATTAATTGATTCGCAGAATCTTATGAATCAGAATCTTGTCGCAACAAATGAAAATATTCAGAAAATGCGCATCAACTCTGAAATCATGCAAGCTCAGGGATCGGATATTAAAAAATCCTTGAATGGTATAGATTCCGGCATCGGAAATCTTGAAACTGGTATCCAGGGCCTGGCCGATGGTCTTACGAATATTGAAACCGGTATTGGTGATCTGGAAACAATGATTGAAACCGGTGGATTGACTGAATCCGATGTTACCGATGCTTTATCCGGTGCTGGTGATATCAATACTGGATTATCTGAAACCGTCGATTCCATGATTGATAGTATCCCTACATCATATGATGATTTGGCATCAGATCCGCTGCTTTCAGATGATGACATAGATGATAAATTCCTGCCCTGGTCACAACAAAAATTCAACGATTTTATGGATTATGCAATCGAAAACAACCCCGTATATTCTATGATTAACATCGAAGATATGATCGATATCGGTGCAGGAACACCCTGTTTACATGCTAATATTCTAGGATCCACAATTGATATGTGTTTTGATCCCTATTATTCCGTTATGCAGACTTTTGGCTCACTCCTTGTCGGCATTGCTTCTCTAACTGGCATCTTACACGTGGTCCGTGGATAATGTATATTTATAACCCATTCCGTCATTTATACCGCTATTTATGGTGGAAATCTTTTGAATGGTATTTAAGGAGACATTGATATGGGTTTTATTCTACAGGCTCTAATGGGCCTATTTTCTGGTGTTTACTTTGGCTTTGGACGTACAGTGTTAGCTATTGTTGCCAGCATTTTTGCTGTCAAAGCTCTTATGTTCTTCATGGCTTTTTTCGTGCTGCCCTGGGTGCTTTTTGGTGTCGTTATGAAATTATATGAATATACATCTGTGTATCTTTCAACTGTTATCAATGCTTCGACTCTTCCAGATGCAACAATCAGCCTCGTTGGTGTCGGTGCTTATATTGCAACTGCCTGCAAAGTCCCTGAAGCTTTGACAACTTATTTATCCTTTATTAGTGCCTCTTTTGTACTTTCTTTATTGCCTGGATTTAGAAGATAAAAAAATAAAATTAATAGGTAAATCATGATAACACTAATCACGGGCGTTCCTGGATCTGGAAAAACCTATCTTGCTGTAAAGACCTTATCAGAAAAATTTTATATCCAGAAAAATGGTAAATGGTTCCTTCGTGATCCAGATCTAACCGTTTTCACCAATATCAATGACTTGAAACTTCCATCAAAAAATCTATCTGATATTTTAAAAGATATCCCATTTGATCGATTTTTCACTAAAGATTATCAGGATATCGTTCATCAGAAATACCCAAAAATCCTCTATGTTCTTGATGAATGTCAACAATTCATCCCTCCGAGGTATAACAACAATGATGTTGTATTGTACTTTGATACACATCGCCATTATTCAGACCAGATATATTTAATCACCCAAGATGAAAAGAAAATTTGTAGACAGATATCAACTCTTGTAGAGTTAGAATATCGCGCTGTCCGTTCTACGTTCTCGATTTTCGGTGAATTTAAGTATAACATAAAAGCCAGTGGTGAGATTTATCAGAGATCCGTTGCCAGGAAATCCAAAGCAATATTTGATTTATATCGCTCATTCGATGGTGATGGACAGCAAGTTAAAAAATCCCGGTTGTTCATGTATATCATAATTTTGTCTTTGTTCTCTGTTTGTTCTGCTTTTTATATGTTTTATCGCTTGTCTCATAAATATGAAAAATCCGAAACCACTCTCAAAACCATGAATCATCCCACAAAGACTCAAACCCGTAATCAGCCAAAAGAAGAAAAAGAAGACTTTGAACTTGTCACAATCGAAAATAAAGCAATGACTGAATCCCGTGGATTGATTGCTTTTCAGTGTCCTGTTTCTGGTGAATGGTTCTTTGATCCTTATAAGTTTCCTTACACCATCATCAACCGTGGAAAACACTTCTACGCTGTTGTTACTGCTGAATATCAACGTACACATTCACCCGATTATCAATCAGATTCCACAGAATCAACTGTTTCCTTCCTTCCTACCTTCACCACTTCCAAATCCATAAATTGATATCACACAAAAAAAACACACTTTTTTTTGTGTGTCCGGCCGCACAATCAAAAAACTACCCTATAGATCCTCAAACCACTTTTTTGTTTAAATTTATAATAAAATCAAAATAAACTTGAAAAAATTATAAAATAATTCTTGACAACCCTTTTTTGATTATGTTATAAATTAAATCAAGATCAGGCAGTGAAATAAACCATAAACAAGGAGGCAAGAATGACCGGTTCCGAAAAACAAATCAAATGGGCAGAAGACATCAAAAGGCAAGCAAATTTTGAAAATTGCCGGTCTCAGTTTGCCGGAAACGCCGCAGCAAACAAAGCCATAGATTGGCTTGAAAATATAGAAAACGTCAAGTTCTGGATTGAAAACCAGGGGCAAGAAGCAGCAGTTCTTTTGACCATCCTCGCAACCACCGGACTTGACATGCAAGACGGCACCACCGCAAAGGCAGACACCGACGGAAACGTCACAACCAACTAAGGAGGCTACCATGACAAGATTGACCGCACAGCAAGCCATCGACAGCATCACCGCTGAAACTATCCAAGTGTTCGGGCAGACAGCTCAAAAACACACGACCGGAATAGCCATCAGGGCCAGGCTTCAGCAAATGGCAGAAAAAAATGATATCAGCCCGGCAGAATACAATAAGGCCTTGAAAATAATCTGGTCAGATCCGGTCAGAATGTCGGAAGCAATCAAGGCGGCTGAATATGAGGAACTTAATAGATAATCAACCCGCCCCGGTGTAACAGCCGGGGCATTAAAGGAGATCCAGACATGAAAAAAAGAACCATTCAATTAATTGATTCCGAATTGAAAATGCTCGAAGAACTCAGAATTTCGATGATCCAGGAAAAAGAATCTTTTGATAAGATCATGCTCATTGAAGCCCGTATTTCTCAAATGAAAAGTGTTATTAACTTAATCAACTTGGGGGAATCAGAATGAATGTTTTTAAGCATAGATCCCTGACCTTTAATGTATATCTAAAACAAAAAGGAGTTAAATTTTGAAATCGTTAATATGCTATTCATGTGAAAATTATGAAGATCCCGGTGTTTGTTCGTATCGTCGTATTTTGCCGACAAAAAAAAATCAGTGTGATATTTTTGTACCACGGACAGTTCC
>NZ_APJX01000020.1 GCF_000350545.1 Desulfotignum phosphitoxidans DSM 13687 | reverse complement strand
TTTTCGGTAAAGGGTCAAAAGCAGTTCCCGGCAGGCCATGCCTTTGAGCCGGCCGCTGGGCTGAACCCAGTTCCAGTGTTTGCAAAGTTCCCGGGATATATGGGTCCGACCCTTGTCCCAGTGCTCGTTAACCACCGCCTGGATAACAGGCAGATCTTCGGCGGTGATTTTGCGGTTTCTGATGATTAAAGGTTCCATGAAAAAGCTTATAGCAAAAAGGAAAAGGGGACGCCAGCAAAAAATGCACGAATTTGAAAAAATTTTTAGCTGGCTTTGTCAAAGAGTGAAGGCAATTGACGATGGCGGCGATGGAAAAAAAGCGGGTTGAAATGAAAACGAGGCGGGTTGAAACTGGTTGGTTTTATGCGGCTCCTGCAGTATTAAACAGCCTCATAATTTGCATGTCAGCCATGGCACACAAATTGCTCAATACTTTGATCGACGATTCACACAGAATTCAGCCGCCCATGAAAGCGGCACCGGCCCGGTCGGCTGTCCCCTGTAACTTAACCAGACAACCACTGACAAACGGAGGAAACAATGGATAAATATGAATGCCCCTGCGGTTATGTGTACGATCCTGCAGAAGGAGACATGGACAATGGAATCGATCCGGGCACGGCTTGGGAAGATCTGCCCGAATCCTGGGTATGCCCGTTGTGCGGAGCAGAACAGGAATATTTTGAAAAAGTGGATTAAACGGAGGCATTATGTTCACACCCATAGAACTGGCAAATGGCATTTATTCCGTGGGATGCCGGGACTGGGACATCCGGGATTTCCACGGATATGAGATTCGTGAAGGCACGTCATACAATGCATTTCTGGTCACCGGAGAACAGAACATACTCATCGATACCGTGAAATCCCATTTTAAAGATGAGCTGCTGGCCAATATCAGCCGGATCATGGACCCCAAAAAAATCGATGCCGTGATCAGCAACCACACGGAAATGGACCATTCCGGATCCCTTCCCGGAATCATGCATAAAATCGGTGAAGATAAGCCGTTGTACTGTTCCAAGATGGGGGCCCAGAACCTGAAAAATCATTTTAACCGGGACTATAATTTTAAAGTGGTGGGATCCGGAGACACCGTGATTTTAGGGAACCGGACCTTTTCGTTTCTGGAAACACGGATGCTCCACTGGCCGGATTCCATGTTCACGTATCTGCCGGATGAAAAAATATTGTTCTCCAGTGATGCATTTGGACAGCATTATGCCGGAGACCAGTTTTTCGATGATGACATCGGGGATGAAATCATGCCCCATGCCCGCAAATATTACGCCAATATTCTGCTGCATTTCTCTCCCCGGGTCCAGGCCCTTCTTTCGGATGTGGCCAAAATGAACCTGGACATCCGCATGATCTGCCCGGATCACGGCGTCATCTGGCGAAAAGATCCGTCCCGGATCCTCACGGCCTATGACCGGTGGTCCCGGCAGGAACCCGTCAACAAAGCACTGGTCATCTTTGATTCCATGTGGGAAAGCACCACAAAAATGGCCCGGGCCGTGACCAGCGGGATTGAATCGGAACACGTGGGCGTCCGGCTCATGAACACCCGGAAATGTCACCGGTCCGACATCATGACCGAAATTCTGGATGCCGGGGCCGTGGCCGTGGGATCCCCCACCCTGAACAACGGTATTTTCCCCGTGATCGCTGATGTGTTAACCTATATCAAAGGATTACGTCCCCAGAACAAAATAGCTGCCGCCTTTGGGTCGTATGGCTGGAGCGGTGAAGCGGTCAAAATAATCAACAAAGAGTTTGAGGAAATGAAATGGGAAATGGCGGACCCCGGCGTCAAGGTGCTGTATGTACCGGATGAAGACGACCTGAACCGCTGTTTTGAGCTAGGCGCCACCCTGGCAAAAAAATTAAAGGAAAAATTAAACGGCTAGCAAAAAAACACACGTGAACCCTTGAATAAACAAAGCCCCGGATGATCGTTTCCGATCATCCGGGGCTTTGTTATGGTGTCACAAAATATAAATCAGGCTTTCCACAGGCCGTGCAGGTTGCAGTATTCTCTGGCCACCACTTTGTCGGCATCGGTTTTGAAAACCGCTTCCGGTGCATTGTCCGGAGTCAGCATCTTGCGCTGAACAAAAGTGTCATCCTCGCTGGTCAGCTCGATCCACTGGATGTAGTGCTCACTGGTCATGGGATGGGCTGTGCTGCCGACCTTGACCTTGTATCCGCCTTCAATTTTTTCCACCACAGGCACATGTTTTTCCACGGCCGCATCCACTGTATTTTCCACCAGCCGTTCCATGGGTTTGCCGCAGCAGGTGACCGGCGGTTTTTCTCCATGAAGGACCTGTACGATGTTGCCGCATTTTTCACATTTGTAAATACCCATTTTTTCTGCCATGTTTTTAAACTCCTTTAACTGTTTAGTGGTTGGATTCAAGAATGATGCTGATTCATATATCGCATCCGCCTGTTAAGACATTTTTAATAACATAAGACATAAAATCGTTCATTTCCAGTCAAAATCTCTTTTTTGTCCCTCACCGGCCCGGTATATATCGCAATGATTCTGCCAGATCGATTTTGAAACAGCCGGTCGCTACTGCGTTGCCGATCAGAGCATCTGACGGATGGCCGCCTCGATCTGGGCCTGGGGCAGAACGCCCACCAGCGTGTTCACCAGCTTTCCTTTTTTCACCAGCAAAAGTGTGGGTACAGAGGCGATGGCAAACCGGGACCCTGTGGCTGGATTGTCATCCAGATTCAATTTGGCCACCTTCAGGCGACCCTGATATTTTTTTGCCAATGCATCCATGACAGGTCCCACGGCCCGGCACGGCCCGCACCAGGGGGCCCAGCAATCCACCAGGACCGGCAAAGACGACTGCATCACCTCTTTTTGAAAAAAGGCGTCCGACACCGTCACGGGTTTGTCCGGTGCGTTCAAAGACAGGGGCGTTCCGCATTTACCGCACCGGGGGTGCTCACTCATCCGGGCTGTCGGTATCCGGTTTCTGGCCCCGCAGGACATACAGGGAACAATGATCGAATTCTGCGTGTTCATGATAATATTCTCCCCGGGTTTATACGGTTTCAGAAATCATGGCAGCCACATTTTTGCCATATTCCTGGGCGGCCTTGATACCGCCGCCCACCCAGGCGGCTTTGAGCATCAGCGGGCCTTCAGATACCATGTTCATTTTGAAAATATGGGCCATGGTATCAAAAATCCGGCCAGCCGCCTCACCGCTCCAGCCGTAAGCACCGAAGGCGCCGCCGGGTTTCCCGGCCAACTCCGCCCGCTCCGCCTGAAACAACAACTGTTTCAGGGGAGTGATCATTTCACCATGGTAGGTGGGAGACCCGAAAATATACGCGTCATATCCTTTCAGATCGTCTTCACTTTTGATCTCGTTCACCCGTTTGACTTGTGCACTGTGTCCGGATATCCGGATCCCTTCACCAATAATGTCGGCAATGGCCTTGGTTTCTTCGGACCGGGTGGCGTAAACAATCAATACTGTGCCCATGCTGCCTCCTTAGATCTATCGCGTGTTTTTGTCTAATGCCATTTTTCGCTTTTTATCATCTGCAAACATCTGCAAAAATCACACCAGTGGCAATTGAATCCATATCCTGTTTCCTGGTTATCTGCCGGGCCGCTGAAAAGTCGAACGTCCTGCCTGGTTCCCCGGACCAGACCGGCAGGCGGACAGGGGGAAATCCGCGGTGATACCCTGTCCGGGTCAATCTGTATCTCTGATATGTGTCATCCTGAGACGATTATGTCTCTTTTAAATCCAGATCTTTTTTTATTCCTGTTTTAAAATTAACGATTGATTCGTTTATTTGTACCATTCCAAAATTGCTTTTAAAAGCAAATTTTTAAAGCAAAAATGACACAATTTTATTACAACGGCATCACTTGTGAAATTGTTCCTTGCCAAACCGGCACAAAAAATGCAAAATTACTGCCATGTAACAGCAGAAACATGAATTTGTACTATCAGTATCATTCGGATGTACATACGCTGTCACATCTTACCTGTAAACAGACCACCGGGTCAAGGCCGGTAAAAGGAGCTGTCAATGAACACAGAAAAACCCATGCTCTACGCATTGAGCACATGCAGTCATTGCAAATCAACCAAGAAACTGCTGAATGACTGCAACGTGGAGTATGACTATGTGGAAGTGGACGATCTGGAAGGCGAAGAAAGAAAAGCCATTCTTGAAGATATCAAGGCGTTGAATCCCAGGTGTTCCTTTCCCACCATCAAAATCAAGGACACCGTCATCGTTGGATACAAAGAAAAAGAAATCAAAGCGGCATTGGGGATTACAGAATGAATGTGGAACAGCTTTATCAGGCACTGAAAAAATCACAGGAAGCCAAAGGCATTTATTTCAACAAAGACAAAGACCTGGTCTTTGAACTGCTGGAATCGTTGATCTTAAACAAGGACCGCTACGGCTACATGGCCTGCCCCTGTAGACTGGCCTGCTCAGACCGGGAAAAAGACAAGGACATCATCTGCCCCTGCGTCTACCGGGAACCGGATCTGGAAGAGTTCGGGGCCTGTTATTGCGGGCTGTATGTATCAAAAGCCGTCCATAATAACCAGGCTCGGGTAAAATATGTCCCGGAACGACGTCCCCCTGAAAAAATATGTTAACCTTTTTCAAGGAGTGATCCATGAACGACGAATGCACCCCGGTCATAAACACCGGGCTCAGAGGCGTGGATGTTGCCAGTTCAAAAATCTGCGATGTCAAAGGCAGGGAAGGCAAACTGATATACCGCGGTTATCGTATTGAAGATCTGGCGGAAAACGCCACGTTTGAAGAAGTCTGCTATCTTCTGCTGCACGAGCGTCTGCCGGACGAACAGGCCCTGGCAGCATTTGACAACCGCCTGAAACAGAAACGGCCCATACCGGAAAGCATTGTGACGTTGTTAAAGACCCTGCCCCGGTCCATGACCCCCATGGACATGCTCCAGGCCGCCACCCCCTTGCTGATCCAGGCCGATGAAAATGCAGGCAAACAAACACCGGCAGATGCCCAGAACAGTGCTGAATACCTGATTTCCGGATTGTCCACCCTGATCGCAGCCTGGGATCGGGTCCGCAACGGCCGGACCCCTTTGGCACCGGACACCTCCCTGGGCCATGCCGCCAATTTTTTGTACATGCTCACGGGGGAACCCCCGGATCCGGAGACTGCGGCATTTTTTGACGCCGGTTTGGTGCTCCATGCGGAACATTCCTTTAACGCCTCCACATTTACCGCCCGGCAGGTGGCGTCCACCAAAGCCCATATCTATGCGGCGGTTGCGGCTGCCATCGGCAGCCTGTCCGGCCCGCTGCACGGGGGTGCCAATGTCCGGGTCATGGAGATGCTCAAGGAGATCGGAACCCCGGAAAATATCAATGCCTACATCGACAATATTCTGGATTCCGGGGGCCTGATCATGGGGCTGGGCCATGCCGTGTACCAGACCGATGATCCCAGGGCATTGATTCTGGCCCCCATGAGTCAGCGCATGGGAGAAATCATCGGCGACACCCGGTGGTATGAACTGACCAAAGAACTGGAAATCAGGGGAAAGCAAGCCTTTAAAAAAAGAAAAGACCGGGATATTTTCTGCAATGTGGATTTTTATTCCGCATCCCTGTTTTACGCCATGGGGATTCCCATGGACCTGTTCACTCCCGTTTTTGCCCTGTCCCGTGTCAGCGGCTGGTGTGCCCATGTCATTGAAGAACAGTTTGCCAAAGCAGCCCCCAAACCCACCCTGTACCGTCCCGGCGCCACCTATGTCGGGGATTACTGCGGCCCGGATGAATGCCGGTTCGTTGGTATCGAGGAACGGAAATAATCAGACCCGAAACAAAATCAACGGGCAGCGATCCACAACATTACCTAACACACAAATGAAGGAACTGAGATGAAAGCCTGGAAATGTACGGTTTGTAACTATGTCCACGAAGGAGAATTTCCCCCGGAAAAATGCCCGGTATGCGGGGCTGACAAAAGCAAATTTGTGGAAATACAACCCTCTGATGAACCTGACAAATCAAAACCTGAAACCGCTGGCTCCGCAATTTCTGAACCTGAAAAGACCGAGACCCCGGCACCTCAATCCTTATATCAGAAGATCACCGATCTGATGATCCGGCATCATGCCCACCCCATCCTGGTGCATACACCCAACGGAATTCTGCCCATTGCCGCTGTTCTTTTCGTTATCGCCTGGCTGTTCGATGCCACCCTGCCGGCCAAAGCCGCAGCCGTCAATCTGGTGTTTGTGGTGCTGGCCCTGCCCCTGGTCGTTTACACGGGCGTGCTGGAATGGCAGCGAAAATACAACCAGGCAGATACCCTGCTTTTCAGAATTAAAATTCTGGCCGCCACCCTGACCTGTGCCTCCTGTCTGATCTCTCTGATCTGGTTCCTTGTGAATCCGGCCGTGCTGTCAACCTCTCTGGCCTGGATATTTATTCTGATAAACCTGATCATGCTGGCATCGGCCGGAATTGCCGGTTATATCGGCGGCAAACTGGTTTTCAAGGATTGATGTCTGTAAACCGGCATTTTATCAAGGTCACCCCAAAACCAAAGGATACCCATCATGCCTGATTCCATCGCTTTGAACCCGGACGGCACGCTTCATGTACCGGATCATCCCATTATCGGCTGTATCCCCGGGGACGGCACGGGTCCGGATATCTGGAATGCCACCCGGCCGGTACTGGAAACCGCTGTAGACACCGCTTACAACGGCAACCGGCAGATCACTTTTGAAGAACTGCCTGCCGGAGAGATCTCTTTTAAACAGACCGGCGAATGGCTGCCTTTGTCCACCCTGGACCGGATCCGAGCATTGCGGGTGGCCATTAAAGGCCCCATGACCACCCCGGTGGGTAAAGGCATGCGGTCCCTTAACGTGGCCATCCGCCAGGAACTGGATCTGTTCGCCTGCATCCGGCCGGCCAGATATATCCGGGGGGTTCCTTCTCCGTGCAGTCGTCCGGCGGCCATTGACATGGTGATTTTCAGGGAAAACACGGAAGACCTGTACGCCGGGATCGAATGGCCTTCCGGCAGTGACGAGGCCAAAGAAATCATTGATCTGATCCGAAAAAAAACCGGCAAATCTCTGGCCCCGGACACCACGGGCATCGGCATCAAGCCCATTAGCCGGGAGAACACACAGCGCCTGGTCCGCAAAGCGATTCAATTTGCCGTTGATCACCAGCGCAAAAGCGTGACCTTGATGCACAAGGGCAATATCATGAAATTCACGGAAGGCGCTTTTCTGAACTGGGGCCTGGAGGTGGGAACAACGGAATTTGCCGATCATGTGATTTTGGAAGACCGGCTGTGGAAGGAATTCAACGGCAAACCACCCAAAGGCAGCATCGTGCTCAAGGACCGGATCGCCGACAACATGTTCCAGCAGGTCCTGCTGCGGCCCGAAGATTATGATGTGATTGCCGCGCCCAATCTGAACGGGGATTATATTTCCGATCTTCTGGCCGCCATGGTGGGCGGGCTGGGACTGGCGCCGGGGGCCAATATCGGCACGGACTGCGCCGTGTTTGAAGCCACCCACGGCACGGCCCCCAAATATGCGGGCAAAGACAAGGTCAATCCCGGATCATTGATTCTGTCCGGGGCCATGATGCTGGATCACATGGAATGGCACGAGGCGGCAGAACTGGTTCGCGATGCCCTGCAGCAGGCCATTGCCGCCAAACAGGTCACATATGATCTGGCCCGGAAGATCCCCGGAGCCACCGAAGTTTCCTGTTCCGAGTTCGGCCGGCAGATCTGCCGGTTGATGACCCCTTGACCGGGCACGGCCGGCATGCATGGATCGGGCGGGCCGGGCCTGCCCGGACTCACACCGTGATGATCAACCCCACAGGGCAATGGTCGGATCCGAAAATGTCATTGTCGATAAACGCATCTTTGACCACGCCGTTGTCCAGCAGGTCCTGTGTGACAAAAAAATAATCGATGCGCCACCCGGCATTGTTTTTCCGGGCGTTGAACCGGTAGGACCACCACGAGTATTTCACTTTTTCCGGATAAAAATGGCGGAACGTATCCACGTATCCTGCATCGATCATGCGGTCCAGCACATCCCGCTCGATGCGCAAAAATCCGGACCGGTTTGAATTGGGGCCGGGATTTTTCAGGTCGATCTCATTATGGGCCGTGTTGAAGTCGCCGGTGATGATCACCCCTTTGCCCGCATCCCGCAGCGTCTGGGTATAAGTAAGAAGCCAGTCATAAAAATCCAGCTTGTATTGGAGGCGCTCGTCACTCATCTGCCCGTTGGGAAAATAGACATTGAACAGGGTGAAGCGATCAAAATCCATCCGGATCACCCGGCCTTCGCCATCATATTCCGGCCGGCCAAACCGTGTGATCACCTGGTGGGGCGTCTTTTTTGAAAATGCGGCCACTCCGCTGTACCCTTTTTTCACGCTGGCATAGGCCCAAAAGGATTCATAGGGTGAAAAATCGATCATTTCCGGGGTCCGCTGGTCTTTCTGAAGTTTGGTTTCCTGGAGCAGGAGAATATCCGGATTCAGCCGGTTCACAGACGTGAAAAAATCTTTTTTCAGCACGGCCCGAAGCCCGTTGACATTCCAGGAAATGAGCCGCCATTCCCGGGGGGACGTATCAGAAGAGGAAGTCATGATACACGTTATCTTTCCGGCAGCAGAATAATTCGGGCATCCGCCACCACACAGCGGTCTGAATCACACATCACGGGATTCAGATCAATGGATTCAAAAAAAGCTTCCAGGTCCATGACCAGATGGGAAAAATCCACCAGCATCCGGGTCAAATCAGCCATGTTCACGCCGGGTTTCCCCCGGAACCCTTCCAGAATCGGCCCGGCTTTCAGGGCCTTGACCATGGATGTCACATCCGCTTCCGTCACCGGTGCCAGGCGGATGGCCGTGTCATTGTATATTTCCATACGGGTGCCCCCCAGTCCCAGCACCACCACCGGCCCGAACTGAAGATCGTTTTTCGCACCCACCAGCACTTCAATACCCGACACCATTTCCTCCACCAGGACCTGGTCACATCCCTTGAGGGATAACAGCCGGGTCATTTGAGCGGCCAGTGTATCCGGATCCTGCACATGGGTCACCACGGCCTGGTGTTCGGTTTTATGGACAATCAACGGGGAAACCGCTTTAAGCACCACGGGGCCGCCACAATCAGCCAGAAACTGTGTGGCCGTCTCTTTTGAATCGGTCAGCACGTTGTTGGGAACCGCCAGTTTCCGGTCGGCCAGAATTTCTTTGGCGAACGGCTCCAGGACCCAGCCGGCCGAACGGGCGGATTCAAGGATCTGTGTGATGCGGGGGGTCAGCATGGATGACACCTTTTCAATGCTTTGGCCATGAGCACCGCCCCTTCCACGGACGAGGCCACGGGAATCCGGTTCAGCTCAAATCCTTCAATGATAATCTTGTATTTGTCCTCTTTGGGCACATAGGCGATCAGCGGCTTGCCCTCATTTCTGGCCACCTGACTCAATTTGGCCCCGATGTCCGCGGAAATTCCCGGAGAATAGGGCAGCAGCAGGGCCAGGATGCAGTCGATATGAGAATCTCTGGACAGATGCCGCACCGCGGTCAGGATATCGTCATCCACACACGACCCGGTCAAATCCAAAGGGTTTTTCAATGAGGCAATGGCCTGGATTTCCGGTGACAGCCGGGAGTGGATGGCATCTGCGGTTTGTTCGGCAATCTCAGGAATATCCAACCCATGATGTCCGCAGGCATCCGCCGCCACCACCCCGTGTCCGCCGGACAAGGACACAATGCCGATGTGCCCGGAACTGCCTTTGGGATAACAGCTCAGTGCCTCGCAAAACGAGGTCAGTTCATATTCCGTATCTGCTTCGGCCACACAATGCTGTGCCATGATTTCTGAAAACACCCGGTAATCCCCGGCCACGGATGCCGTATGGCTGGATGCCGCCGCAATCCCCCGGGCCGTTTTGCCGGCCTTGAGCACCACAATGGGTTTGGTGCAGGTGTGGGCCCGTTGGATGAATTCCCGGCCTTCCCGGCATTCAAACCCTTCAATATAAAAGGCAATGACCCGGGTGCCTAAGTCCTGCTCAAACCAGTCGATCATATGGGTTTCCCGGATACAGGCCTTGTTTCCGATACTCACGGCAGCGGACACACCGATCCCCTGGCCCGCGAATTTCACCATCTGATCCACCAGGACCCCGCCGCTCTGGGACACAAATCCGATATTTCCTTTTTTCGGATGAATAATGCGTTCCCCCGGCAGAAAAAACGTATCCACAGCGTCGGGCGAATAAATCCCCAGACAGTTGGGTCCCACAAAGGGGAAATCCGCCTGGGCCGCCAGATCCGTCACCTCTTTTTGCAGGTTTTTATCGCCGGTTTCAGCAAACCCGCCTGAAATGATCACCGCGCCTTTGACGCCTTTTTCAATGCACTGGGCCACCACATCCGGCACAAACCGGGAGCGCACGGCGATCACGGCCAGGTCCACAGCCGTTTCTATCTGACCCACAGACCCGTACACAGGCGCCCGGTTCAATTGACCGCCTTTTGGATTCACCGCAAACGTCTGCACGGGATACCGCAGATGGTTTTTGTTGTAAATCACATTGGCGGGATGGTGGTCATGGGTGGTGGACACACCGATCACCGCCATGGAAGACGGCCTGAAAAGGCAGGTTAAATCCATACCATCCTGCGCATTTTATTTAATTGTCCTGTTCCGCCAGGTAATCATCATACATGGATTCCAGTCCCAGTTTATGCTTGGACTCTTCCTGAACCAGCATCAAAAACAATTTTTTGGCATCGGCATTGCCTGTCTGATCCGCCAGGGTCTGGTACAGCTTGACGGCTTTTTCCTCCCGTTTCATGGCCACTTTGAGAATTTCGGGCATGGGCATGCCTTCTTCATAGTCTTTTTCCACCATATAATCACTGATTCTCAAATCCGGAATCTTTTTGAACTCATAGGATTCGATTTTTTCCTTGTTGCCTGAAATATCGGACAACAGGGCCGCATGTTTTTCCTCTTCTTTGGCAAAACTTTCAAAAATTTCCTTAAGAGAGTCTTTGGTGGCTTTTGCCGCCTGGTCCCGGTAAAATGCGACGGCTTCATTTTCTTTGTCAATGGCAAATGTCAATATCTCGTCAATGGATCCGAAATTCATGGGTGTTGTTCCTCCTGATTGGATTGATCTGCATTGTTGTCTGTCTGGCTTTCACTGTAATGGATTCTTATATCAAATTTCAGGGTCAAGGCAAATACCTTTTAACCTGAAGCCGGATTTTCTCACGCTGGGACGGGATTGCCGAATATGGCGGCCAGGGCGGATTCAACATCCGGATAGGAAAAGGCAAACCCTTGGTTCATCAACGCCCTGGGCACGGCCTTCTGGCTGTTGAGCAGCGAAGCCCCCAACTCACCCATGACCAGTTTCACCATAAATCCAGGTGCAGGCATCACGGCAGGACGATGCAGGACCTGTCCCAGGGCTTTGGCAAACGCACGCTGCCGCACGGGTTTGGGCCCCACCATGTTGTAGATTCCAAAGGAATCCGGTGTCTGAATCAAAAAATTCATGGCCTTGACCAGATCATCGATATGAATCCATGGAAACCACTGGTATCCGCTTCCCAGCGGCCCGCCGGCAAACCATTTGAATGCCGGAGACATCACGGACAAGGCCCCGCCGTCCCCCAGCACCACACCGAACCGCATGATCCGCACCCGGGCGCCGGTCTTTTCTTCCGCAGCAAGCGCGGCTCCTTCCCAGTCTTTACACACCCCGGCCAGAAAATCGCTGCCCAGGGCCGCATCTTCGGCAAGTTCCCGTTCTCCGGCATCTCCATAAATACCCGCGGCAGAGGTACTTAAAAAATCAACGGGTTTGTCAGGCACCATGGCTTCCACCAGATGGCGGGTGGTATGGATCCGGGAATCATAAATGGCCTGTTTATAAGTCTTTGTCCAGCGTTTGAAAATATTACGACCTGCCAGATTAATGATGACATCTGCATCTGCCACATGGTCCTGCCAGGAGCCCGGCCGGGTGGTATCGGCTGATACCCACTCAAAACGGTCAGATGCCTGGATGTCAGGATGCGCATCGGAAGTCCCCAGCCCGGTCACATGCCAGTCAAAATCCAAAAAATGTCGGACCAGATGCTTGCCGACAAACCCTGAGGCCCCGGTGATCAATATGCGTTTCATGGGCACTCCTTCATTTAAATTTCATTCATTTCAGGCCTGCAAATTGCATTAAACCTAATTATTCACCATCATTGCACGAGTTGTGCCAAAGATATTATTGGGATTGACAATGATGAGGATATCAGCTTACGTTAATCGCATCAACCCTAACATTGACAAGGAGGTTTTCATGATCGGAATCATCGGCAGCGGCAACGTCGGGGCCAACACCGCTTTTTTCCTGGCGGAAAAAGGGGTGGACCATGTCACCCTTTTCGACATTCAGGACGGTCTGGCCCAGGGAAAAGCCCTGGACATGATGGAAGCCGCCCCTATCCGGGGATACCGCACGGTCATTTCAGGGACAAATGATCCACAGGATGGACTGAATGCGGATATCGTCATCATCACGGCCGGGGCCGTACGCAAACCCGGTATGGATCGAGATGCCCTGTTTCAGGCCAACAAAGAGATCATCATCGACTATGCCAAAAAAATCACCCGGCCGGACACCCGGGTCATCATTGTCTCTGAACCCGTGGACCTGCTTACCACGCTGTTTGCCCGGCATTCATTACTGCCCCCGGAACAGATCATGGGCCTGGGAGGCATTCTGGATGCCACCCGGCTGCGGTTTCTCATTGCAGACGAGCTGGGCGTTTCCATGGAAAATGTGGCGGCCCAGGTGGTGGGAAGACACAGCGATGACATGATCATCCTGCACGACTATTGTTGCGTGTCCGGGGTACCTGTTGAACATTTTCTATCCCGCGAAACCATTGACCGTTTGTTCGATCAGACCCGTCAGGCCGGCGGCCTGATCGTGGAACTGGCCGGCCGGGCCAGCGCCTATTACGGGCCGTCGGCCGTGGCCGCAGACCTGGCTGAAGCCATCTGTCATGACACGGGCCGGGTGTTGTCCGTGTCCCGGATACTGTCCGGCCAGTTCGGCATCACGGAAACAGCCTTGTCCCTGCCCTGCGTCATCAATCGTGCCGGCGCCTCCAGCATACTGGAACCCCGACTGGACGACAGCCAGATCCAGACCCTGAAAACAAGTGCCCGGACCATCCAGGAAACCCTGAAGGAGGACACCCATGCCTAAAGTATCCATTATCGGCGCCGGAAACGTGGGCGCCACCGCCGTGTATTATATTGCGGAAAAAAACCTGGCCGACATCGTGATGGTGGATGTGGTAAAAGGACTTCCCCAGGCCAAGGCACTGGACTATCTTCATGCCGCACCCATGAGAAATTACCAGGTACACATCCTGGGCACCAATGATTATCAAGACATCAAAGATTCGGACGTGGTGATCCTCACCGCCGGAATTCCCCGGAAACCGGGCATGGACCGCATGGATTTGATGAAAATCAACGTGGATATCGCCAAAAAAGCAGCCCAGGCCATTGCCGAATACGCCCCCAATGCCGTGGTGGTGGTGGTGTCCAATCCTTTGGATGTCATTGCCATGGCCACGCTCCAGGAAACGGGATTTGCCCTCAAGCGGGTCATGGGCATGGCCGGGGTCCTGGATGCCACAAGGTTCCGGTACTTTATCGCAGAAAAACTCACCGTGTGGCCCGGGGATGTCATGGCCATGGTCTTAGGCGGTCATGGGGATACCATGGTGCCTTTGCCCCGATATACAAGGGTAAACGGCATTCCGGTCACGGAACTGATTGGGCCGGAGGATCTTGAAAAACTGATTGACCGGACCCGCACGGGCGGGGGGGAAATTGTATCCCTGCTTAAACAGGGGTCCGCGTTTTATGCGCCCGGGGCTTCGGTTGCCAAGATGGTGGAAGCCATCATCAAGGATGAAAAACGGGTGGTGCCGGTGTCCGCCTATCTGCGGGGAGAATACGGGTACCAGGATATGTTTCTGGGGGTACCTGCCCTGCTGGGAAAAAACGGGGTGGAAAAAATTTTGGAACTGCCTTTGACGGATGCGGAAAAAACGGCGCTGGATGCATCTGCCAAAGCCGTCAAAGACGGGGTGGATACCCTGCGGTCTTTTTTCTCTCCGGGATAAGGCGGCTCAATCCATGGCCCTGTCTCCTACGCCAGCTGCTTCAGCTTTTTTTTGTCTTTTTTATGATACAGATCAAAAAAGATCACGCTGTTGTTGGGGATGGGGCCGCAGTGCAACCGCTTGTTTTCCTTGAGACACCGTTCGCACCAGTAGTAAATGAGCCGGTAGTCCCGGCGGCCCACATATTTTTTGAGCCGCCCGTGGTAGACCCCTTTCATCTTGCCGTCTGAGATGGACGGATCGACCAGCAACCGGTCAATGGTTTTCCGGATCCGCTGATACCCTTTGGGATCAGCCTTTTGCACCTGATCCAGCTTGGTTTCGAACAGGTCGGTGGGATAGTACCGCCGATCAACGACAAACACGGAAGAAAAGATATGATTCATATCAGCCTTTCATTATGATGGCAAACCATGCCCAGAAAATCAGCATGGAGATAAGTGTCACGCCTACGCCCACAGTATGATGCCAGGTGCCAAACAGAGACAGCCCAAAGGGAACAATCTTCCATTGACGAAACAAGCGGATATGCATAGAATAAACGAGTAAAATGTCACGACGGATATCGTCAAAGTGTTGACCCTTTTCAAACCCATGGGAGGTTATCATGAAACTGACCAGTTCCGCATTCAAACCGGGAGAAAGAATTCCGTCCATTTACACGTGTGACGGCGATAATGTGAACCCGCCTTTGGAGATCACCGGGGTTCCCCATGAAGCAGAAAGCCTGGTGCTGATCATGGATGACCCGGATGTTCCCAGACATCTGCGGGAAGACGGCATGTGGGATCACTGGGTGGTATTCAATATGCCGCCGGATACCAGCACCATTGAAGAAAACACGGAACCCGACGGCACCCCCGGTATCGGCACCAACGGAAAAACCGGATATTTCGGACCCTGCCCCCCGGATCGGGAGCACCGGTATTTCTTCAAGGTGTTCGCCCTGGATACCCGGCTGGATCTGCCTGACAAAAGCACCAAAGCCGACGTGGAAAAAGCCCTGGCCGGCCATGTTCTGTTCCATGCCGAACTGATGGGCACTTATGAACGAAACAGATAGGTTCAAAACTGCAGAAACGGGACCGCTTCCTTATATTCACCGGTTGCTTCTTTCTGATCCGTTGAAAAATCGGATTCCGGCACCCATTGATACGCCTTGATATCCGTTGTATCGGAAAGGGGCAGAGCACAGCTTCTGGATTTGGGAAACGGCCCGTCAGAGGATTGAAACCGGGTCACGACCGCCTCTTCCGGGCTGTCCGCGATTTCGATGATATCTTCCACATAAACGACCTGAATATCTTTAAAAAGCGGATCTTTGATATCTTCTTTGATGATCTGGATGCGCTGTTTAAAATTCTGAAGTGCCAGTTCCGGGGTGCCGGCCTTGACCAGGCAGGTAAAATAGCCGTGTCGTTCCATGCCGGACGGGGTGATCTCATCAAATGAAAAATGCCCTGAGTACAACATGTTCAACCTCCTTTCATTGGTTGAAAATATTTTAGATCAAGTGCCCATGGAATAGCAACCCATATTGACAATCCCATTGCAAAAAGAAGACCCTTTTATGGAATTCAAAACATTCACCCATCTGGCCCGGTTAAAGGACATGGCCATGATCATGGCCAGATTCGGATTTGGGGACCTGGTTCAGCGCCTGGACCTGCCCGTGAAACATCTGGTACACACTATCTCGCCTGAAACCGATACAGACACGGATGTGTACCAGCGCATCCGGATGGTCATCGAGGAACTGGGTCCCACGTTTGTCAAACTGGGGCAGATCTTGAGCATGCGGCCCGATATACTGCCCGTGCCCATGATCCGGGAGCTGACAAAACTCCAGGATGCCGTGGGAACCATTTCGTTTGACGAGGTCAAGCAGGTGCTGGAACAGGAGTTTGATACCCCGCTGGAAAAATTGTTTCGATCCTTTGATCCAAAACCGCTGGCAGCCGCATCTTTGTCCCAGGTGCACAAGGCAATCCACCCGACCCTGAACCGGGTGGTGGCTGTGAAAATCCGGCGGCCGGGCATTGTCAAAACCGTTGAAACCGATCTGAGTATTCTGGAGGTTCTGGCTGAAAAAATTCACAACAACATGGAAAGCATGCAGGTATATGATCTCCCGGGGATTGTGGCAACCAACCGCCGCACCCTGCTCAAGGAGATGGATTTTTCCAGGGAAGGCCGGTATATCCAGATTGCCAAATCCAAAATTGAATCAGGCTCCGACATTGTCATCCCGGACGTGTTCACTGAATACAACACCCCTAAAGTTCTGGTCACGGCATTTATCAAGGGAACCAAAATCACGTCTCATATGGATCTGCCGGCGGAAGAACGCAAAGCCCTTGCCGTAAGCGGGATGCAGTCGGCTGTACTTCAGATCCTGGAACACGGGTTTTATCATGCAGACCCCCATCCGGGCAATATGGTGATCACTGTTGACAAGCGCTTGTGTCTCATGGACTGGGGCATGGTGGGCCGGCTCACACCGGAGGAAAGAAACGATCTGCTGTTTTTCATCCGGGCTGCGGTAGACAACGACAGCCGGAAACTGGCACAGATGGTGCTGAGCATTGCCACAGCCCGCAAAAGCGTCAATGCCCGCCAACTGGAAAAAGATCTGATGGAGATCATGGATGTGTATCTGTCTTTACCCTTGAAACAGATCCGGGTGGGATCGCTGCTGGAAGACCTGGTCGGGGTGTTGAAATCCCATGCCCTGCGGCTGCCGCCGGACATGTCCATCGTTATCAAGGCGTTGATCACCGTGGAAGGCACGGCCCGGATGCTCTACCCGGAGCTGGATGTGATTTCAGAAGCCAAACCCCATGTGCACCGGCTGGTATCCCGGCAGTATTCCAAAGGCTATATCTGGCAGCGGCTGCGCAGCAATGTATCTGCCATGTGGGGCCTGCAGCAGCACCTGCCCCAGACGGTATCTGCCATCCTGAAAAAAATCGAACACGATGACGTGACCATCGGATTTGATCACAAGAATCTGAATCCGTTGCAGAAAGCTCTGGAAAGCAGCTTCAACCGCCTGACCCTGGGCATTGTTTTAGGCGCCATGATCATGGGATCCTCCATGATCATCACCACGGGTGTGGGCCCGCTGCTCTTCGGATACCCGGCCCTGGGCATGGCCGGGTATCTGATTTCCGCCGTGATCGGATTGTGGCTGATCATCACCATTATCCGGGGCAAAGAATATTGACCGGTAGCTTACGGCCTGTGCCCCAAATCATACCATAAGAAAACCGGGCAGATGCCTAACGCACCTGCCCGGTAATCAGTAAAAAACTGGATAGAGATTACAGATCGGAAGCAGAGAGCGGGGTCAGATTTTCAACGGCCTGGCGGAACTGTTTTCTTTCCGCTTCAGGCATGGGAATCAGGCCTTTGTCCGTCAGATATCCCTCGTCTCCCCAGGCTTTCTCACTGGTGAACTCAGCCAGATATTCCCGGATCCCGGGAATGCTGTCCACATGGGCTTTTTTCACATAGAAAAACAGGGGCCGGGACACGGGATAACTGCCGTCCGCAATGGCTTCAAACTCCGGGGCAATGCCGTCCACAAGTGCGCCCTGAAGCTTGTCCGCGTTCTGATCCAGAAAAGAGAACCCGAAAATGCCCAGGGCATCGGGATTGGTATCCAGTTTCTGAACGATCAGGTTGTCGTTTTCACCGGCCTCGATATAGGCCCCGTCTTCACGAATGGTGTGACACAGGGCTTTGTAGGCTTTTTTGTCCTGGCCTTTCAGATCGGCAATCCAGGCAAATTTTTTGGCACCGCCCTCCATGGCCAGTTCCACAAACGCGTCCCGGGTACCGGAGGTGGGCGGCGGCCCCAGCACTTCGATCTTGATGTCCGGCAGAGAGGAATTCACATCTTTCCAGGTTTTGTTGGGATTGGGCATGGTTTTACCGGCCACGTTTCCGGAAGGCACATCTTTGGCCAGGGCCAGAAAGATATCCTTGCGGCTCAGCTTGAACAGCGGGGCTCTGTTGGAATTGGCAATGACAATCCCGTCATACCCGATTTTCACCTCAACGATCTCGGTTACCCCGTTGGCTGCGGCTGCGTCAAACTCCGATTTTTTAATCCGCCGGGAGGAATTGGTGATGTCCGGATATTCAACGCCCACGCCGGCGCCGAACAATTTGTGCCCGCCGCCGGATCCCGTGGATTCAATGGTCGGGGTTTTGAAGCCGGTCGCTTTGCCGAAATTTTCCGCCACCACTGTGGCAAACGGGTACACCGTGGAGGATCCCACAATGGAGATATAATCCCGGGATGCCGCACCAACGTTACCAATGCCCAGGGCAAATACCAGGGCCAGACTTGCAATCAACATTTTTTTCATTTGTTTCTCCTTTAAACGATAAATTAAATCACACATGCATTCACATTCTTTTTATTTCACACTTGCTTACCACCTTCTTTCAAACTTTTTGCGCAAAAACACGGCCAGAGCGTTCATGGTCACCAGAAACGCCAGCAGCACCATGATGGCGGCGGATGTTTTTTCCAGAAACGCCCGTTCCGGACTGTCGGCCCATAAAAAGATCTGCACGGGCAGCACGGTGGACGGATCTGTGAATCCGCCGGGAATGTCCACGATAAAGGCCACCATGCCGATCATGAGCAGCGGCGCGGTTTCTCCCAACGCCTGGGCCATGCCGATGATGGTACCTGTGAGCATGCCCGGCAAAGCCAGGGGCAGCACATGGTGCATCACCATCTGGGTTCTGGACGCCCCCACCCCTAAAGCCGCCTCCCGGATGGAAGGGGGCACGGACTTTAAAGCGGCCCGGCTGGCAATGATGATGGTGGGAAGCGTCATCAAAGTCAGCACCAGTCCCCCCACCAGGGGAACGGACCGGGGCAGGCCGAAAAAATTGAGGAACACAGCCAGACCCAGCAGCCCATAGACAATGGACGGCACGGCCGCCAGATTGTTGATATTGACCTCGATGATATCGGTCCACCGGTTTTTGGGGGCAAATTCCTCGAGATACACGGCAGCGGCCACGCCAATGGGAAATGACAGCAGCAACGTCACGATCAGGGTGTAAAAAGACCCGGTTACGGCCCCCTTAATACCGGCCAGTTCCGGCTCCCGGGAATCTCCGGCCGTAAAAAAGGTGGTGTTGAACCGTTTTTCCAGCCGTCCCTGTTCCCGGAATTCATCGATCCAGGACAGCTGATTGTCTTTCACCCGGCGTTCCGCTTCCGGCACGTCCCGCTGAATATGACCTTTGATCACCATGTCCACGTCATCATCCGCCGGCACCCAGATCTGGATCACGGACCCGATTTTGTTCTGATTTTTTCTCACATAATCCTGGAGCTGATACGCAGCCCCGTTGCTGACCATGCCATAGAGCTGCCGTTTTTCCCTGCGGGTTGTCACTTCCGGAAACATGTCTGCCAAAGACTGTTTGACCAGGCCCTGGTAATTGGCATCAGCCAGAGACCCGGCATCCAGTATTTCGGGATCCAGATGGATATCCAGTCGAACAAAGGTCTGCTGAAACGCCGTGTACCCATTGGCTGAAATACTGATAAACAGAAACACCAGAAAAATCATGGATAAAATAATGGCAACAATGCCGTAAAGCCGGAACCTTTTTTCCGCCCGATACCGCCGGGCCAGGCCCTGATTCACGATATCCATTGTCCGGGCGGTCCGCTGATTTTGGATAAGATTATTCATATTGCTCTCGGTATTTTCGCACCACCACCAGGGCGATGACATTCAGAATCAGGGTGATGACAAACAGGAGCAGGCCCAATGCAAAAGCCGCCAGGGTCTTGGGGCTGTCAAACTCCTGGTCCCCCACCAGCAACGTAACGATCTGGACCGTCACCGTGGTCACGGTTTTCAACGGATTCACGGTCAGGTTGGCAGCCAGGCCGGCGGCCATGACCACGATCATGGTCTCGCCGATGGCCCGGGACACGGCCAGCAGCACCCCGCCCACAATGCCCGGAAGGGCGGCGGGCAGCACCACCAGGCGAACGGTTTCACTTTTGGTGGAACCTAAGCCCAGCGCCCCGTCCCGCAATGACTGGGGCACGGCATTGATCACGTCATCGGACAGGGAAGACACAAAGGGAATGATCATGATTCCCATGACCAGGCCGGCCGCCAGGGCACTTTCCGATGATACGTCCAGCCCCAGGGTGACCCCGGCGTTCCGGATCATGGGCGCCACCACCAGGGCCGCAAAAAATCCATACACCACCGTGGGGATCCCGGCCAGGATCTCCAGCAGGGGTTTGGCCACGGCCCGGACCCGTTTGTCTGCATATTCCGACAGATAAATAGCGGACATCAGCCCGATGGGCACGGCCACACACATGGCAATGGCCGAGATGAGCAGGGTCCCCATGAATACGGGGATGGCGCCGAACGCCCCGGAAGATCCCACCTGGTCCGACCGGATGGCCATCTGGGGACTCCAGTCCAGGCCGAATAAAAACTCATGGATTGGAATGACTTTGAAAAACCGGATCGCTTCATACAGCACAGACAGCACAATCCCGATGGTGGTGAAAATGGCGATGGAGGCACAGGCCACCAGCAGATATTTCACCAGGGATTCCACATGATTTCTAGCCCGCAGCACGGGGGTGATTCTTTTTTGGATCCAAAGGATTCCGGCAATCCCCGCGACCAGGACCAGCACGGCCAATGCGGCATGACTGAGGGTTTGAAGACGGGTGTAATGATCGGCTGCCGCCCGGATGGCAACACTGATATCACCGGATATAATGTTGCCATGCACCAGGTTTTTGACATCGTTCATCAAAAGCCCGAGACGGTCGGAAGGCAGGGCCTGAAGATCGGGCGGCAACCCCGCAACCACCAGCTGGGTGATCACCGTGGGTCCAAAGGCCTGCCAGAAAACAAATATGGCCAGGGCCGGAACAGCACACCACAAAGCAGCCAGTGCCCCGTAGTAGGTGGGTCTGGAGTGCAGTATCTGCTGTCCTTTGCCCGTGGCTTGTGCCACGGCAACTGCTTTTTTCCGACCCAGATAATATCCGGCCGTTGTAAGCATCAGCAGTACCAGCAGCAAATTGGAACTAGACATGATCACCTTGCAATAAAAAAAGGGGTTATTCACTGAACTGACCGTGAAAATACCCCTTTTTTACAAGGAATTGTTTAACAAATGATGAGCAGAATGTTAGAAAATGATGAGCAGATCATCCATTGGACGCTGTTTTTTTCTCAAGCTCCTGAATCATTGATTCAAAAGAATCCGATTCCAGCATCCGGGCGAACTGGGACCGGTAATTGGCCACCAGACTGACCCCTTCCACCACAATATCATATACCATCCACTGACCGGCCTCGGTCCGGTACATCCGGTAATCAATGGGAATTTCAATGGAATCCGTGATAATATTCGTATCGATCTGGGCTTTGTCGTCCCGGACCTGTTCCTTGACAAACTCGACCTGTTCATCTGTATATGACTCGATTTTTCCCACATAGGTTTCTTCCAGAAGCCGGGAAAACAGTTCCACAAACGTCTGTCGCTCTTCATCCGTCCTCCCCCGCCAGTGGCGGCCCAAGCTGAACTGGGACATTTTTTCAAGATCAAACCGTTCATATATTTTTTTGCGCAGGGCCTCCCGCCGACGGGCCGTGTTGGCCTCCCCTTTGAACGCGTCATCCTTTAAAACAGCCAGAATGGCATCGATACCGGCTTCAAGCTGGGTCCGGGGGGAGATATCTTGAGCATACCCGGGAACCGGTGCCACCAAACACAGGCTCCATATTAAACATATGAGCACGATTTTTTTCATGGATTATTGTTCTTTCTGGCTGTTTTGCGTGAGCGCCGTTTCTATGATGGCTCTGGAAAAAGGCGGAGAAATGTTTTTCGTGTGGTCGGCACCGGGTTTCTGGTTGGGTTTGTGACTGGCACCGCTGTATGCCGTAAGGGTCTTGTCACTGAAATGGATCTGATAATTGGGGCGGATGCCTTTTCCCGTGGTGCCCAGACACACGGTGGCATTTTCATCTGTCCCGATATTGTGCAATATTTTTTCCAGAAACACGGGGTTCAGTTCAGCCAGACGGGCCTCATCCCAGACAATACCTGTTTTGCCGGCTTTTCGGGCACCGGGTTTGGGCTTTAATTTATGAATCAAGGTTGACAGGTTTTTCAGCTTGATCCCCAGATTTTTGACAGACCGTTTCTGGATCTCACCTTCTGCCTGGGGTTTAAGAATCTTTAACTGTTCATTCACCTTTTCATACCCTTGTTTGGACTCTTCCAAGGCCTTCTGGTCGATCAGCGCATGCACATTTTTACACATGCGGTTTATTTCCTGTCTGGATTCTCTGAATTTATCAGGCTCCATGCTGTTGTTCTCCTTGTCAAAATTGGGTGAATCATACCCGGGTCAGGTTCAGACTGCCGGGCCAATTTTTCTATTCTACACTGATTTCACCCCGGTTTCAAGGAGTTGAAAAAAAAGCCCCCAGCAGGTCCAGAACCTGATCAATATCCTTCGGTGTATGGCAGGCATTGATCTGAAACCGGATGGTCTCATCCCCTTTGGGCACCACGGGAAAGGTCAGTCCCACCACCAGGACCCCGTGGTCATACAGATAAGATACCAGTTCATGGGTTTTCGCGGTATCCCGGACCATGAGCGGCACCACGGGGTGGGGACCGTCAATGGATTCCAGGCCCAGGCGATCCAGGCCTTTGCGGAACCGCTTTGTCTGGGCGGCCAGATGTGTGAGAAGGGCCTGTCCTTCCGGGCTGTCGCAGATTTCCAGGGCCTTGATTGCTGCGGCACAATCCGCCACACTCAACGGATTGGTGTAGATGTAGGTATCCGCCTTCTGCCGCACCGCCTCGATCAGGGTCCGGCTGCCGGCAATGAACCCGCCGTTGACACCAAAAGCCTTGCCAAAGGTGCCCACCACCACATCCGGCCAGGCCCCGGCATATTCCGGGGTTCCCCGGCCCGTCTTTCCAAAGGCCCCGATACCATGGGAGTCATCCACCACCGTGATCACCCCGTCCCGGAATTTTTCCTCATACTCCCGGCAGATTTCCACGATTTCATTGATGGGGGCAAAATCGCCTCTCATGCTGAAAATCCCGTCAAAAATCACCACCACCCGGTCCATGTCCGGGCTTACGGCATCCAGGCAGCGTTTCAGATCCGCCATGTCATTGTGCCGAAAAATGCCTTTGTTCTCACTGGGCACATTGCTGATACGCATGGCCCGGATAATGGAGTTGTGGTTGAGCTGATCCCCGATCCAGTGGGTGTTTTTACCGGAAATAGCCAAAGCCAGTCCGCAGTTGGCCGTGTAGGCGGAGTTAAAGATTTTAGCAGCCGGCTTTTCCACAAATCCGGCAATGCGTTCCTCCAGGCCCACATGATGGATAAACGTGCCGTCAATGAACCGCACGGCTCCCGGCCCCACCCCGAATTCCCGGGTGGCCCGGTCCGCCGCCTCGATCAGCTCCGGATGGTTGGACAACGACAGGTAGGCATTGGAATTGAACCGCATGTATGCCTGGTCCGAGCCCACCAGTTGATACCGGGGCCCCCGGTCTTTTTCCGGCGGCACATATCCCTGAATGATCCGTTCCGATGATTTGGACCGGCCTTCTTCTTTCAGGGCCGCCAGTTCCAGTTCCAGGCTGCTGTCCAGTTTATCTGTACTCATCTGTCCTTCTCCTGTTTTATTTTCTGAGGTCATGCCTCATTTCAGTCTCTATTTTTATTGCACCACGAAGATCACGAAGGACACGAAGGGAGATAACTCATTCTCCCATCTTCGTGATCTTCGTGTCCTTCGTGGTAACCCGCTCCAACCCAAAAAAATTACTGGGTCCGGGTCCAGTCCAGGATCACTTTGCCGGATCTGCCCGAGCGCATCACCTCAAACCCGTCTTCAAACTGGGTATAGGCGAACCGGTGGGTGATCAAAGGCGTGATGTCCAGGCCGGTCTGGATCATGGAGGTCATCTTGTACCAGGTTTCATACATCTCCCGGCCGTAGATCCCCTTGATGGTGAGCATGTTGAACACCACCTTGTTCCAGTCGATGGGGGTCTGGTCCGGCATGATCCCCAGCAGCGCTATTTTCCCCCCGTGGCACATATTGTCCAAAATCCCTGCCAAAGCCGAGGGGTTGCCCGACATCTCCATGGCCACGTCAAACCCTTCCTTCATGCCCAGTGTTTTCTGGGCTTCCGCAATGGTTTGCCGGGTGACATCCAGGGCCAGATCGGCCCCGGCGGCTTTTGCCAGATCCAGGCGGTAAGGGTTGACATCCGTGACCACCACATACCTGGCCCCGGCATGCCGGGCAATGGAAACGGCCATGCACCCGATGGGGCCGGCCCCCGTGATCAGCACATCTTCCCCCAGCACGTCAAAGGACAGGGCCGTGTGGGTGGCATTGCCTAAGGGATCGAAACAGGCCAGGGTTTCCAGAGGAATTTTTGAATCACAATACCACACATTGGTCACGGGAATGGCCAGAAATTCGGCAAAGGCCCCGGGCCGGTTCACACCCACCCCCTGGGTGTCTTTGCACAGATGCCGCCTGCCGGCCAGGCAGTTTCTGCAGTGGCCGCACACCAGATGCCCTTCCCCGGACACCAGATCCCCTTTTTTGAAGTCCGTCACATGGGATCCTATTTTTTCAATAGTACCCACAAACTCATGGCCGACATGCATGGGCACGGGAATGGTTTTTGCGGCCCAGTCATCCCAGTTGTAAATATGCACATCCGTGCCGCAGATGGCGGTACGCAAGATTCTGATCAGCACCTCATTGTGCCGGATCTCCGGCACGGGTACTTCCCGGAGCCACAGTCCCTGCTCCGGTTTTGCCTTGACAATCGCTTTCATGGTCTGTTTCATGGGTATCTCCCTGTCAATGAGTGTCCGGCCGGCGTCTGATTCACCTGCGATCCCTGAATTCGGACTACGTATCAATCAATGATACAGGGGCAGGTCATCCGGGTCCACCCCTTTTTTTTGCATAAAGGTATTCATGGCCCTCAACACCCCGGGATCGATCTCTGGGGGCACATACCGGGCCAGCATCCGGTCCCGGGTATCCTGGATGTTTTTCAGCAGTTTTTCCTGGGGAGACATGCCGGCCAGGTGCCCCCGCAGCGCCACGGATGGGTTCCAGGTATGGGTCCGGCATTTTTTCATGGTGTCCATGGTGGTGAGAAACAACCCCCCCGGCCCCACGGATTCAATGAGATCGAAATTCAGGGTGGTGTCATCCACGGTCATGTCATCCATATAGAATTGGATCATCTGGATGATCTCCAGGTCCATGATGAATTTTTCATAAGAGATGGCGGCAAAGCTGTCCAGAATGCCGGCACTGTGCACGATCAGGCTCACCTGGTTCTGAAGGGCCGTGAACATGGACAGCATGCTCTCATACCCGGCCGGGGCGGACAGGCTTTTTGCATCAGTGACCGATCCTCCGCACCGGCTGGGCACCCCGTAATACCGGGCCAGGGCCGCACAGTATTTTGCCTGGAGCGCATAGGCCGGGGACCCGATGGAAATATTACCGGTTTTCATGTCCGACCCATAGCACTGGATTCCGAAAATCACCGGGGTACCCGGATGCAGGGCCTGGGCCAGACAGATGAGTCCTAACGCTTCAGCCGTGGCCATGGCCACATTGCCGGCCAGATCAATGGGACCCGTGGTGCCGGCCGCCACCCCCGGGGACAGGATCACGGGCTGGCCGTATTTTCCCGCCACATCCAGGGCTGCCAGCCCCGTGTCATCCACCTGGAGCGGGCTCACCGGGCTGATCATGGTAAGCACCCGGGGCGTCTGGACCAGCGGCGTTTTCCCGCCCGTGCGGATGGCCGCCAGGGCCATGATATCTTCCATGTGCTCCCGGCGGCCCGGAATGCCGAAAACACATTTGTCCGAATAGATCAGGGCCGCATACATCATGGCCAGGTGACTGACCTTAGCAGCCACATCCGAAGGCTGGGCCAGGATCCCGCCGTTAATGTGAAACAGGTCACTGACCTGTACCAGTTTCAAAAAATCCACATGATCCTGGAAAATAGCATTTCGGATATTGCCGTCCGGATCCATGACGGACGCGCATCCATAACCCGGGGCCAGGCTGGACGATCCATCTCCCAAGATCATGTCATGTTCCCGTGAAATACCGTGCAGGGTGAATTGTGCCGGGGCGCTGCCCAGCAGCGCATCCACCTGATCCGGAGAAAACACGGCCCGGTCCGCTTTCATGGATATTCCCTTTTCCGACAAAAGATCCAGATACGGCCGGCTTAAGATCCGGATACCGATCTCTGAGAGAATTCGCCGGGCCATGCCGTCCAGTTTTTCCAGATTTTCCAGGGACGGCTCCGGGGATTTCGGCAATTTTCGGGTCATCATGTTTTCTCCTGTCAACCAGCAGTCAGTTCCTTTACCCCGGCTTCCCGGATCTCTGCCATGGCTGCCAGCACTTTTTCGGGCAGCCCCGGCACCTTGTGGTGATCCAGAATATCGGCCAGCCGATCCTGGATCCGTTGTGCCATATCTTTTTCCCCTTTTTCCTGCCAGATTTCATAGGGTTCTCTGGCCAGCAATTTTGATCCCCACACGGCCGTGCGGCAATGATCCACCGTATGGCGGTGGGCCAGAAAATGCCCGCCGGGCCCGATATCCCCGATCACCTGCCGGGCAATGGTTGCGGCATCTACCCGGATCCCTTTCATGAATTTTTTCGCCATGCCCACGGCTTCGTTGCCCAGCACCAGCTGGGCTGCGGAACACACCATGGCCTGGTCCAGATACCCCACGTCATGGATCAGGTTGAGCCCGGCCAGGGCCTGGGTGATGATGGAAAATCCGCTTTCCAGACCGGCCTGGGCATCCACCCCCTTGGCGTCCGTGCACCCGGCATATCCCCAGGTGGGCAGATCAAACGACTGGGCCACTTCCGCCTGGGCCGAGATTCCCAGACTCATCTCCGGATATCCCACACCAAACACCCCGGTGGACATGTTCAGGATCTGGACATTGCCGCTCAGACACACGGGGCATCCGGGCTGGCGCAGCTGGGCCAAGACCAGGCACATCAACGATTCCGCCGTGATCAGGGTCACCACCCCGGCCATGGTCATGGGGCCCGTGGCCCCCATCTGCACGGCCGGTCCCGGCACCTGGGGAATAAAATAATCGGCTGCCGCAAAGATCCGGTCCACGGTTTCTTCCGGCTGCACCAAAGGAGAAATCGGTTCCGGATACAGGGCCAGGAACGGTTTCTGCCGCAGTTTGTCCATACCGCCGGCCACCTGGGCCGCCATTTCCAGCACCAGTTCTGTGCCCCGGCCGGAATACCCGATGAACACAATGGGCTTGACCGTGTGGGTCACCACGGCCTCAAACTCGTACAGGTCCGCAGCAATGGCAGGTACGTCCTGGCACGATCCCATGGGCATGACCCAGTCAATGTTTTCACACGCATCCGCCACCTTTGCCCCGATGCTGATATCCGCCACCGTGGTGGGATGGATCTCACCGGTCCGGGCATCCTTGGTTCGCGGGCTGCCAGTGGAAGTGCCGTAATAGCTTTTCCGCCCCTCCACTTCCAAAGCCCGGTTTCCGTGCCGGTCATACAGGACAAACCCGTTGGGTGCCGTGGTCAGGCACTGCTTGACAATGAACTCCGGCACCCGGACATGGTCACCCGCCACCACGGCCCCGGCTTTTTTGAGCATCTGCCGGGCCCCGTCATGGAGCACCCGGAACCCCACACTGTACATGATATCAAAGGCGGCCCGGCGGATCTCGAATATCTGGTCATCGCTCAATATCCGCATATAAGGCCGCTGCGACTGAATGGCGCCTGAATGAATCATTTCCCTGCTCCTTGCTGTGTCTGCCGGCATCGGTGCCGGGTATTGTCTTTATTATTTCGGCAATACCATAAAAACAGCGGCACTGCCAGCCCATGGCGATGATTTTTTTCATGCCTGCCGGGACTTTACAGGGTGAAACAAAGCCGCTATAGTGCGCCGCATGAAATATTATGCTGTCGCCACCGGTCGCACCACCGGCATTTTTACTACCTGGCCTGAGGCCAAAGCCCAGGTGGAAGGATTTCCCGGGGCTGTTTACAAAAGCTTTAAAACCCGGGAACAAGCTGAGGCCTTTCTGGCGGACCCGGTCCTGGGAACCGGCAGAAAAAAAACCGCGTCCAGTCAAAAATCCCGGAACAACGGCCCCTCAGGTACTGACAATGACTGGCCTGAGGGCACCATTGTGGTGTACACGGACGGCAGCGCCATCGGCAATCCCGGACCCGGCGGATACGGGGTGGTGATCCAGAAACATCCGGACACCCCGGCAAAGGAACTGTCCGGCAGCTACGGGCACACCACCAACAACCGCATGGAGATGACCGCCGTGATCAAAGCCCTTCAAGCGCTTCAGGGAACGGTCTCCCCCGTGGTGGTGCACTCGGACTCCCGGTATGTGGTGGATGCCCTGACCAAAGGATGGGCCGCAGGATGGGAAAAAAGAGGCTGGAAACGGTCCAACGGCCAGCCGGCCCTGAACCCGGACCTGTGGAAACAGCTGCTGCCCCTGGTTCAATCCCTGAATGTGCGGTTTGTCTGGGTCCGGGGTCACAGCGGCAATCCTTTGAACGAACGCTGTGATGAACTGGCCAATACCGCGGCCCGGAACGGGAATCCCCAGGACGACACCATGTAATTCACCGATATTTGCGCCCTTACTTTAAGATATTTCGAAGTTATCATTCGAAATATCTTAAAGTAAGGAGGCTGATATAGTGAAAGCCAAGGCCGGGGAGCGGGCAGTCCCGGAAAAACTGAACTTCAACCGGGTAACCACTGGATTCTCCTTGAAAGGGGAAATTATCGATACAGTCACAATGTTTGGCTGATCGCATATCCCCGATTGGCAGACCTTTCCGTACCGTTTCAAACCAACAGTATCTGAGTGCAGACTCAAAAAATGATGGAAAATATTGCAAAAATGGTCCAGAAAAGTGAGGGAAAAAGAAAGGAGCCCCCTCACGTTTCTTGGCTGATGCGTTGATAGAGGGCTCCTGCCACATTAACCAATGGCGGGACCATGATATCACTATATGTGCTTACTCAACAATCATTATTTTCTCTTCTTCATCAAATTGACTTGGATCTGGCGAGGCAAACCAAAGAACGCCGCTGCCCTATTGTGGGGGACCGTTGCACTATGCCAACTACTGGCGTAAACCGCGTGGCGGCCCTCCAGATCTTGAAACACTCTTTGAGCTTCGTTACAGCCTTTGCTGCGGGCGCGAAGGATGCCGCCGGCGCGTCATGCCTCCATCGGTCAGGTTTTGGGACCGCCGGGTGTATTGGGCTCCTGTGATTTTGTTGCTCACCGCCATTCGTCAGGGAAAAAATCCGGATGCAACCTTGGAACGTCTAAAGGGGATTTGCGGAGTTTGGAGATCCACTGTCAATCGCTGGAGGGATTATTTTTTAGAAATTTTTCCAGACAGCTGTGCCTGGCGCCGCCTTTCGGGTCATTTTCTGGAAAGGAAAAGGGGTCGCCTGATTCATGACCTGTTATCCAGCTACTATCGGGAGATACAGCCACCGGAAGCTGCAATGGTCAAGTGTCTCCAAG
>NZ_APJX01000019.1 GCF_000350545.1 Desulfotignum phosphitoxidans DSM 13687 | reverse complement strand
CGTGGGCTCGGAGATGTGTATAAGAGACAGGCATAATCCAGGGGCTGGTCCTGCCAGAGCACGGCCTCGATTTCGGTCAGGCCGAGGACCTTGTACGCACTCCACCGGTGGATCCCGTCAAGGATCAGCAAGAGGATTTCGGACAGGCTGGTGTTGGGGGCCGAATAATTGATCACGGGCTGGATGATGATGGGAGGAAATGCGGCCCCGGCCGTCAAAGCTTCGCCGTAGGCATCGATGGTCTGCTGTTTTCGGGCGCTCCGGGGATAGATGAAGTCGTCCCAGATGAGATCGGATATGTTGAAGAATGGCATGAAAAAATAGCTCCGCTCTTTCGGTTACAGGAACTGAGACCGATGGGGAAAAAGACTGAGTTCCTGTATAGTAAAAGAAATTTAAAAATGCAACAGGAGAAAATCCTGTGATTCTTCATCCGGATTGACCGGCTGCCGCGTGGATGAGTTTACCCGTTCCAGGAAATCAGGGCAGATGTAATTGAGACAACCAGGTGGAAGCACGCCTGATTTCCGCCCCGTTTGGAAACGTTTTTTCCCTGTCCAGTTTTTTTGACACCTGGACCATTTTAATTCCAGGGAAAAATGCGTTAAATGTCTCGAAATTCGGGCTCAGGTTGTTGTCGTTCCATTTTACCTCTACCAACAAACCCGGGGTGCTGTTTGTTGAAATACAGAAATCAATTTCTTTGCCATCCTTGTTTTTCAAATAATTGAGCCGTCCTTCTTCTCCCAGACAATCTTCCCGGAAATGCAGTTCTTTTTGAATGGCGCATGCCACAGCGTTTTCCAGCTTGATGCCTGGATCTCCCAGAACCTGCCCGGTATCGTAAAAGTAAAATTTTGGTGCTTTTTGAATCGCCCTGGCAATGTTTTTATGAAAGGGCGGCACTTTGAAAAGCACATACATGTTTTCGAGGATCGTGAGCCATCTTTTAACTGTTTTATCGGAACATTGCAGGTCCCGGGCCAGGGAACTGTATGACAGCGGGCTTCCCACCCGGTGTCTCAATAGTTGGATCAGCGTTTCCATCTGAGTGATCTGCTGAACATTTTCAATATCCATGAGATCTTGCTTAAGAATGATATCCAGATGGGATTTTTTCCAGCGGTTATAGAAACGGGTTGTGCCATTTAAAAAAGGCTCTGGAAAACTACCAACCGAAAGCAGGGTGTCCAGTGCTGCTTCAAGGTCGCCGGGGTTTAAAAACATGTGGATCTCTTTCAGATCCAGGGGATGCAGTCTGAACTGGAAAAATCGTCCTGCCAAGGAATCCCCCACTTTCTTATAGGTATCCAGCCGGGCGCTGCCTGTAACCAGTATAGACGGTGGAATCCCCTCTTTATCATAAATGCCCTTCACCCATGACTTCCAGTTTTTGAGCTTATGCAGCTCATCAAATATGATCAGGGGTTTTGACCGGTCCCAGGATCTTTCCTGCAAGCTGGATCTGTCATCAACATGATCATAATTGAAATAATCAAAATCAGGTTTCAGCATTTTTGACAACGTCGTTTTTCCGGTTTGGCGCGGCCCGGTCAACAGGATGATTTTTTGATCCAAATCTTGTTGAATATAGGGTGTGATATATCGTTCCATGAAGACTATTCTGACATCCATTCCGAAATAGTCAAGACTTTTTCGGAATCCATTCCGATATGGACGATTTGGAGACAGGGACGTTATTCAGGTCAGGTGCCTGATGGAAAAATCAGAAAAAGGGCTGGCACGCCCGGGCCAGGGCACCATAGAATCCCTTTTCATCCCATGAGACGACCCGATCGAAAAATTCCGGGGTCCAGGCGGCCAGATGACCGGATACAAACTTCAGGTCCGCGGTGAGCCGGGTCCTGTTTTCCGGATCAGAAGCACGGCACACCAGGGTGGACAGGATCGCCAGAAACTCCAGCTCCACGGCAATGTGATCCGGTATTTCCAGGGGTTCAAATCCGTATTCCCGGTACAGGGCGGAAAGCTTCAGGGTGGAGGGCCCCATGAGGGTGCCCTCCAGGTACCAGGAGCCGCAGGGGATGCAGGGCACCTCCGGCAGGTGGTTGATGAACAAAGACACATACCGGTTTTGAAGCCCGGTCAGGGAGGGGCAGGCAGGGATCGGCCCTGCCTGCGTAAAGATCCGGGCCAGATCCCTGCCATCGGGCAACTGTTCCGGGTAGGTGAACAGCCGGGACAGGGCCATGAGGGTTTCCGGTTCTGCGGAAAACTGAACTTCGGATATCTGACCCATGGTTTTATCCCTCCTTTACCACGGGCAGCTTGTGAACGGCCACCAGGATGAGGGCGCACACAAAGGAGAGGACCCCGGCAAAAATCAGGATCTCCACTAAGGTGGGAAAATAGCTGTGATGGGTGACAAAGGTGTCGGCCGGGGGATTGTACCGGCCCGAGGCAATGGGAACGGGCCAAAGGGTGTTCTGGCTTCCCAAAGGCGCCAGGGTCAGGGGTATCTGGTTGAAGGCGGCCGGCATGAGCAGGATCCGGTGGACAAAAATGCCGGCGATCATCAAAAGGCAGCCCCCAATGATGCCGGAAACGGTTTTGCGCACATGCCGGTTGAGCAGCAGCACCACCCCCAGCAAAGGGGCCAGTACCTCAAAGGCGTGGGCCAGGCCGTATTCCTGCAGGGTGATGGCCAGGGTCTCTTTCGCATGATCAGTGCCGTACCAGGCATGGATCACAAAGTCGTTGTACATGAGAAACAGGTGGATGAAAAACGCGGTGGCGATAAATATCGCCATGATGCGAAAGGCGTTCTGGAATTTTTCAGCCGTGCCGTAACACAGCACTGCCACCAGCATCACCACGGCTGTGCCGGAAGCCAGGGCCGCGGCCACGAAATCCGGGGCCATCACCGCGGTGTGCCACCAGCCTCTGGCCCCCTGGGTGGCAAAAATCCAGGCGGTCACCACATGGATGCCCACGGCCGCCACCAGGGAAAACGGGGCCAGCCTCCGGGCCCATGTATCGGAAAACCCGGCAGGGTCTTTTACCGGCAGGGCGATTTTTTTCAGTATTCCGGTGCGGCCAGCCAGATCCGGCAGCATGAGCAGATACAGATAGATCAAAGACAGGCCGGCATACAGGTTCAGCACGATCACATCCCACACCAGGGGTGACATGATCTGGGGGTGCAAAAGCAGGTTCAAAACCCGGAAGGGCTGCCCCAGATCCGGCAGCACAATGAGCATGGCCGCCGTGACATTGGCGAAGGCGCAAAGGGCCCCGATCCGGGCAAAAGGCTTGAGGGAGGTGACCCCGAACATATAGATCATGGAGCTGAGCACCAGGCCGCCGGCGGCGTTGCCCACAAAAAAGGCCAGGGCAGATACATACAGCCCCCAGGAATAGGCATTGTGCATGTCGGTTACGATCATGCCTCTGCCCAGCTGAAGTGCCCACATCAAAGCCCCTGCGGCCATGAACAGGCCGAAAACCGTCAGGCTGATTTTTTTTGGGGTATCCATTTTCACACCTCCTTTCGTTTGGGGGGCAGGTAATACACATTGGGCCGGGTACCTTTTTCCGGCAGCAGGGTAAATCCGTTCATCTGCCGGATCATTTCAGATACCCGGCTGTCCGGATCATCCAGATCCCCCACGTGCCGGGCCTTTCCCGGACAGGCCCGGACACAGGCCGGATCCAGCCCCTGGTCCTGGTAATGCACACAGAAATTGCATTTTTCCACCACCCCCTTGATGCGCACAGGTGAATACACCAGGCGGTTGTCCAGGCGGAAGGGTTCCGGATGTCCATAGGTATAGTTGTTCTGGTATTCATACCGCTGCATGCCGTCTTTGGAAGATTCCCAGTTGAACTGCCGCACCCCGTAAGGGCAGGCCGCCATGCAGTACCGGCACCCGATGCACCGTTCAAAATCGATGAGCACGATGCCGTCGTCGGTCTGATAGGTGGCCCCCACCGGACACACCTTGACGCAGGGGGCGTTGTTGCAGTGCTGGCAGTGGATGGGCAGAAAATACAGATTCTCCGGGGTCGATGCGGTCAGGTGGCGTTCACTGCCCGGGGTGACCACCCGGTTCCACCAGCTGCCGGCGGGCTGGGCATTGTGCTGCTTGCATGCCACGGCACAGGACCGGCACCCGATACATTTTTCAAGATCGATGACCATTCCTCTTCTCATGTGGTGATCCTCCTTGCATCCACCAGGCACTCGTTCCACACCGTGGTGGGGGACCAGATGCCCGGTACAAAATAGATTTCGTGAAGCGGCTTGATCCAGGCCCGGGTCAAAGAATTATAGGATTGATCCTGGAGGTATTTGGCCCACCACCCCTGTTCAAATATCAGGGTGCCCCGGCGGCAGCCGGGATCGATGACGGCCCAGGCCCGGGTTTTGCCCCGGTTGTTGTACACCTCCACCAGATCGTGAGCCGCAATGTTGCGCTCCGCCGCATCCGCCGGGTTCAAAAACATCTTGGGTTTGTGGCCCTGGAGTTCATTGAGCCACACATTGTTGGAATGGGTGGAATGAACCCGGTACAAAGAATTTTTGGTCACAAACCGCAGCCGGTATTTGGTCAAAGCGTCTGGATCTTCTTTGTATTCGGTGTCTTCAAAGGTGGGTTTGCATACCGGCAGCTGTTCGCCTTCGGCCAGAAACAGGTCTTCATCCTTGTAGAATTCAATGCGGCCGGATTTCACGAACCTTGCCGTGGCCGGCAGCGGGGCCGGGTAGCTGGGGGGCGGGAACGGCACCCGGTCATGGATCTGCTCGTAAAAAGGCACCTGGCGGTCATCAGGAGCAGTGGAATGCAGCCGCACCGGCCCTTTTTTCACCATGTCCAGGGTGATGCCGCGGGTTTCCATGCCGCCTGTTTTCAACAGCAGGTCGATGATCTCAAGGGAGGCTTTTGTGTCATCTATGTCCGGATAAAAATAGGCTTCCCAGTCCGGATTGAGTCGTTTCGCCAGCCCCCGCATGAGTGCCAGACCGGTGCGGGCCTCGAACAACGGGGCGATGGCCGGTTCCTGGAGCTGGAGATAGGGGTGCAGGATGGTGGCGGTGAGCTCATAGTTTTCATACCAGGTGGTGGCAGGGAACACCACATCCGACCACATGCAGGTGGTGGTCATGTTGAAGTCAAAGGTGGCCACAAATTCGATGTCCCCGGATGCGGACCGGTCTTTGAGGGCATTGGACATGTTGTGCTGGTCAAAGGGGTTGCCCCATCCGCCGATCATGGCCTTGATGCCTTTTTCAGGATACCGGGGGCCGCCGCTGTTGAGAAAATGCAGGTAGGGCACCCAGTTGAGCTTTCCCTCTTTGGGAAACCACCATTCACTGACGTCAAACCGGATCCGGTACTGGCCGGCATAGGTGGAGATGCCCCCTCCGCTGACACCGATGCTGCCGGTGAGCACCGGCAAAAGAGACAGGGCACGGCCCTTGAGGTCCCCGTGATACCACTGGTAGTTGGAGGCCCCGTACACGATGTGCAGCGGGGTCCGGGTGGCTGCCTCCACAGCGATGCGTTCAATGGTTTGGGCCGGGGCCCCGGTGATCTGTGCCACGGTTTCTAAAGAATATTCGGCCAGCATCTCCCGGAGAAGGGAAAATACCGTGACCGCCTCCACCGTGGTGCCGTCGGTGAGTTCCACCTTGTAGGATCCGGTAAGGTCGGCATGGGTGGATCCCAGGTGCCCGGGATCCAGAATGGTGAGCCGGTTTTCCCGGGACACCACAAACAGGTCCCGGTATTCCGGGATTTTCATCTGGTCAGCCTGTGCTTTCAAGGCCTTGACCTGTTCTGCCGGCAGCCGCTTGCCCGTGTCTTTGCGCACCAGCACCGGCATATCCGTAAAATCCTGGAGAAATGCCTTGTCATACAACCCCCGGTCAATGATCACCCGGGCGAGCCCTAATGCCAGGGCCGCGTCCGTGTCCAGCTTGATGGACACCCATTCATCAGCCTTGGATGCGGTGGAGCAGAAATCCGGGTCCACTACCACCACCTTACCGGTCTTCTTGGCTTCGATGAGATGGTGCACATCCGGCAGCCGGGTCTGCACCAGGTTGGACCCCAGCACAATGGTATACCCGGCATTGGGCCATTCCAGGGATTCCAGCTCTTCGGTCTGGACCCCGAAGGTCATGGGCCAGAACATGGGCAGGTCTCCGTTCTGGTCATACCCATGGTGGATGGTCCATTGTGCCAGGCCGGCCAGACGCACGAATGCGCCTTTGTGCACATAGCCTGTGCCGGGCACCTGGATCGTGGTGGCGATGGCTTCAGGCCCGTATTTTTTCGTTATTTTCTTGAGTTTATCCGCAGTGTAATCCAGGGCCTCATCCCAGGAGGCGCGCCGGAACTCACCGCTGCCCCGGGGACCGGTGCGGATCAAAGGATATTTGATCCGGTCCTTGCCGTACACCAGGTTCATCATGGACAGTCCCCGCAGGCATCCCCTGGGGTTGTAGCTGTCTTCCGGATAGTCTGCAGCCTGGATCAAAGTGGTGATGCGGCCGTCCTTCACATGCACGTTGAACCCGCAGGCCCCGGTGCAGTTGGGGGAGCAGGTGGTCCGGGTGACGGTTTCTCCTTTGGACCCGGCAGAAGCGGCCGCAGACCCTGCAAACCGCATGAACTTCAGATCCAGGGACGTCAGCGCCCCGGCAGCCAGACTGGTTTTGATAAATTCACGGCGATTGACACCCATGACAACTCCTCCCTTGGCTTGATAGTTTTTTTAGAGTATGTTTGTTCTTATGATATGGACATATCACAGCCGGATTCATCGGGAATTGATTCAGATCAAGTTTTACAACTTTTTTTGTAGCGGGTGCGACCTTCAGTACCGGAACGCCGGATAATTTTCCTCAAAATCGGTGAGATATATTGCCTTTTTTTTTAATAAGATGGATTGATTTTATTCCGGAATTTGATCTATATCAAGGACGGCACCTCTGGTCTGCCTTTATACTCAGTCTACGTTATGTATTGAACCCTTTATTGAATCAAGGACCCACATGGACGCTTTTGAAACGCTGTTGAAAAGTTCAGCCGCAGCCCACGGGCACCTGTGCCCGGGCCAGGTGGTGGGGGTGAGAATGGCCATGCTCGGATGCCGGCTGATCGGTCTGGACAACCCCGGTTGCCGGGAGCAGATCAAAAAACTGCTGGTGTATGTGGAGATGGACCGGTGCACGGCCGATGCCGTGGCCCATGTCACGGGCGTCAAACTGGGCCGGCGGAGTCTCAAATTCATGGATTACGGGATCATGGCCGCCACCTTTGTCAACCTGGAAACGGGACAGTCTTTTCGAGTGCTTTCCACGGAAGAATCCCGGGATCTTTGTGATGTCTATGCCCCGGAGATTGCTGATAAAAGAGAACAACAGCTGACCGCTTATCAGCGTATGCCTGAAAGTGTGCTGTTCCGGGTGCAGTCCGTCCATGTGGCCGTCGATGAACTGGACCTGCCCGGTCCCACCCGGCAGAAAAAGACATGCACCCGGTGCGGCCAGGTGGTCAGAGACGGCCGGCACAGAATGGAAAACGGCCGGCCTGTGTGCAAGCTGTGCGCCGGCCAGGGGTATTTTTCCCATGCCAGGGAGATCACCTGGCCGGATATGGACCAGTCACCGGTCATTTGAAAAGGAGAATCCAGGATGTTGAAAAAAATTCGTGTCACAGATGCGGTGGGAAAACCCCTGGCCCATGACATCACGGAAATCAGGCCTGGAGAGTTCAAAGGCCCGGCGTTCAGAAAAGGCCACACCGTATGTGATGAAGATATCTGCCATTTGCAGAAACTGGGGAAAAAACATTTGTATCTCATCGACCTGGACGAAGATGAAATCCATGAGGACCAGGCCGCCGCCATTTTGGCTCAGGGTCTGGCCGGAGAAGGGGTCACCTGGCGTGATGACCCGAAAGAGGGCAAGATCTGCCTGTATGCGGAAAGGGACGGGCTTCTGAATGTGGACAAGGCCGGCCTGGCCGCCTTCAACATGGTGGATGAGGTGATGTGCGCCGCCTTGCACAGCTATACCCGGGTCACCCGGGGCCGTCAGGTGGCAGCCACAAGGGCTGTTCCCCTGGTGATGCAAAAAGCCCCGGTGGAAAGGGCCGCAGCCATTGCCTCCCGAAACGGCGGTATTTTGAAAGTCCTTCCCTTGATCTCCCGGCGTGCGGGTATTGTGATCACCGGCAATGAAGTGTTCAGCGGCCTGATCACGGATAAATTTACTCCGATTCTGGAAAGCAAGCTGGCAGATCTGGGATCCGTGGTGTCCGGCATTTCTTTTGCGCCGGATGACGTCGATCTGATTCAACAGGCCGTCGAAACCCATCTCAAGAACGGGTGTGATTTAATTCTGCTCACCGGAGGCATGAGCGTGGACCCGGACGATGTGACCCGGAAAGGCATACACCGGGCCGGGGCCGATGAGATGCATTACGGGGCTGCAGCCCTTCCCGGAGCCATGTTCATGGTGGCTTATATCGGAAAAATCCCCGTGGTCGGGGTGCCTGCCTGCGGACTTCACCACCGGACCACGGTGCTGGATCTCATTTTGCCCCGGCTGCTGACCGGCGAACATATCGGCAAAAAAGAGCTGGCCTTCCTGGGCCATGGCGGGTTGTGTATGGACTGCCCGGAATGCGTCTACCCCCATTGCCCGTTCGGCAAAGGGATGTAGGCATTTTCAATTGGATCTTCTTCAAGGTCGGAAGAAGGTGGGAAGATACACCATATTATCTGGTCAGCACCAGAATTCCAGACAATTGCCTTCAGGATCGGTGAGATACATCACTTTTGCGCCCCAGGCATGGGTGGTAACCGGCGTGGGATTCAGCCCGGCCCGGCACAGCCGGGACCGGGTTTTTTTCATGTCCTTGACCTGAAAGGTGATGAGATGCCCTTGTCCCCGGCTGGTGTTCCGGGTGGTGCGGCCGGCATCGGCAATGCTCAGGCGGGCCGTGTCCGTGAGCCGGAACTCCACGAACCAGTCTTTGGACACGGTCACGGGCAGCTGGAGCCCGGTTTGGTAAAAGGCCACGGTTTCCGGCCATTTTTCACAGTATAAAATGGTATTGGCACAGACAATTTCTGCTTGCAGCCCATGAGAATTCTGGCCGGATGCCGGCTGGTTTGTCATGACTTGAGCGCTTCTCCGAGGGTTTTCCCGAAATCGAAGCAGTCCTCTTTTGCCTGGGTGTCCGGGTTCCACTGGACACGCAACCCCTCGTTCAACAGCTCAAATCCGCCCTGTTCCAATTTCTCGGAGATCACTTTCACGGATTCCCCGCTCCAGCCGTAGGACCCGAATGCAGCCGCTTTTTTGCCCTTGAACCGCAGCCCGATGATCTCTTCGAACAGCCCGGCCAGTGCGGACAGAATCCCTTTATTCACGGTGGGGGATCCGGCCAGAACCGCTTTGGACTTGAAGATTTCGGTGATGACATCGTTCTTGTCAGATTTGGAGACATTGAACAGCTTCACGGTGATTGAACTGTCTGCCGCAAGAATACCCTTGGCGATGTTTTCCGCCATTTTCCGGGTGCTTTCCCACATGGTGTCGTAGATCAGGGTGATCTGGTTTTCCGCATACGCATCGGCCCATTCCATATATTTGTTCACGATCTGTGTGGGGTCCTGCCGCCAGATCACGCCGTGGCTGGGGCAGATCATGTCCACGGGCACGTTCAGGGCCAAAACTTCCTTGATTTTTCTGGTTACCTGGGCACTGAAGGGGGTCAGGATATTGGCATAGTATTTGATGGCCTCCTGGAACAGTTCGCCCTGGTCCACCAGATCGTTGTACATCAGTTCCGTGGCCAGGTGCTGGCCGAATCCGTCATTGCTGAACAGGATATTGTCGCCGGTGAGATAACAGAACATGGTGTCCGGCCAGTGAAGCATGGGGGCCTCGATAAAAATCAGGTCTTTTGAACCGATATTGAGCTTGTCCCCGGTTTTGACCACCTGGAAATTCCAGTCCTGGTGATACAGGCCTTTGAGGGATTTTACCCCGTTGGCCGTGCAGTAGATGGGGGTGTCGGGAATGTGCTGCATCAGTTCGGGCAGGGCCCCGGAATGATCGGATTCCGCATGATTGGCAATGATGTAATCGATCTGATCCAGAGAGATTTCATTTTTGAGGTTTTCCACAAATTCTTTGGAAAACGGGGACCACACCGTGTCGATGAGCACAGTTTTCTTATCTTTCACCAGATACGCGTTATAGGTGGACCCCCGGTGGGTGGAATATTCTTCCCCGTGGAAATGCTGCAATTCCCAGTCGATTTTTCCCACCATGAAAATATTGTCTTTGATTTTGAAATGCATGACTGCCTCCTTGATTTAAATGAACCGTTCCCTTATGGATTAAAGGGATCATGCCTGTAAAAGTCAAGGATTGTTTTTCGCATTCATTCCGGTTTGCCAGGGATAAGGAAAGACTTTGCGGCTTAGGTTGACAACTCAAGGTATTTGCATTCATAATATTGTCCATAAAAGCTATCATGGTGGAAAGACCGGTTCGGTCATGATCCTTTATGGGGAAAACCGGATCAAACATAAACAGTGAAATATCAAGGAGACAAAACCATGCGCGTGATCAAACTCAGCGAAACCAATGAATTCAAGCCCGGCGTGATGAAACGGTTTTTTCTGGTGGAAACATCCGAGCATTTCAAAATCATCAATTTCAACCTGGATGCCGGGGTGGTGTTTCCGGTTCATTCCCATGACCTGGACGGTGAATTGTCCATCCAGGTGCTGGAAGGAAAAGGATGGTTCCTTGCTGCAAACGATGAAAAAATCCCCGCGGAAACAGGGGATATTCTGATTTCGGAAATCAGGGAGCCCCACGGGGTTGAATCGGATACAAAGATGAGAATCCTGGTTACCATTGCCCCGCCCATTTGATAAAAAAACATCCAGGGATTTTTTTTACGTCAATGTTTATGGAGGGTTTATGAAACAGATCACAGTTTTGCTGGGATCGTCTCCTTGCAGTGACCGGGTGATCGGGCTGCTCTGAGTCGGGTTCCGGAAAACGGGAAAGATGCCGGGCACCTTTGAAAACCAGGGTGCCCGGCGTTGTCACGTCAGGTCTTTTTCCCCTTCGAAATAACGCATGAACTGCACCCGTTCATAAGCAGCGGGGTTGGTGGTCACCTCCTGGCTCAATTGGCCGCGAAAATCGTCAAGGCAATGATAATCATGCGTCTTCATCCAGGTTTTCAGATTGTCGAGCATGGTTTCTATATGCGTCGGCCCCTTGCGGTAGAGGCTGGAGACCGTCTGTACAGATCTGGCGCCGGCAAGGAGCTGTTTGATCAGGGCCGGACCATCGTGAACCCCGGTGGATGCGGCCAGATCACAATCCACCTTGTTTGCCATGATGGCGATCCAGCGCAGGGACATAGCCAGTTCGGCCGGGCTGCTGAACACAAAAGAGGGTTTCACGGTCATTTTGTCGATATCGAAATCCGGGCTGAAAAAGCGGTTGAACAGGACGAGCCCTTTGATACCGGTTTTAGACAGGCGCTGGATCATCGGCCCGAGGCTGGAAAAGTAATAGCTGATTTTAAGGGCCACCGGGATGGAGACGGCGGCCAGCACCTTGTCAATGACCTTGAAATAAGCTTTTTCCTGTTCCATGGAGGTCCGCTGGAAATCCGAGGGAAGAAAAAACATGTTCAACTCTAAAGCGTCGGCCCCGGCATCCTGAAGACGGTCGGCAAATGCGGTCCATTCATGGGAGCTGACACAGTTGATGCTGGCGATGACCGGAATATCCACGGCCTGCTTGGCAGCCTGGATCAGTTTGATATAGTGGTTGATTTTTTTGCCTTTGAGGTGAAAATCAAAATAATCGAACTGGTCCAGATCAACGCCGTCTTTTTCAGCATCCTTGAGAACATCTTCAAACTGGAACAGGATCTCTTCCTCAAAAATCGACTTGAGGACCACGGCTCCGGCACCGTGCCGGGCCAGGGCCTCAATTTTATCCACCGAATCGGTCAGCCCTGAGCTGCCGGCGATGACCGGACTGTTCAGTTTCATACCCAGATAATTGGTTGTGATGTCCATGGCACCCCTCATTTTCCCCGCCCGGCGGGATATATTCTGTTGTCAAAATGATTGATGATAAAATTTCTATTCCTCCCAGTGGATACATTCCACCGGGCAGGTATCGATGGCCTCGTCAATACAATCCTCAGGGCCACCTTCAGCCTGGATGACAAACGCTTTTTCAGTCTCTTCGTCAAATCCGAACACATCCGGACAAAGCTCGACACAGGTTTCGCACCCGATACATTCCTCTGTTTCGATGAACACCTTTTTACTCATGATTGATTCTCTCCTTTGCGCGCAGGGTGTGGCCGGTCAGGCAAAATCACACCCTGATTATCAGACGGGCACCCCTGAAAACCAGGGTGCCCGGGTTTTTATGAAACAAGTTTAAGGGGATTACGGAAGTTGAGACCCCTGCTGCACTTCGCATTGATTGTCCGGGCAGAAAAGGTTCAGCCACAGGCCTTTGGTTTCCTTTGGAACGACACCGCCGGCCGGCAGGGAGATCTTGTTCTCATCCAGGGAACAAGCGCCGTCCGGGCAGGCCACTTCAAGCCACACACCTGCTTTGCCGGTAACGGCTTCGCGCTTTTCTGCAGGCAGGTCGGATAATTCGGTTTCAGGAACAATCCGGGCGTTTTCGATAAACACTTTCAAACGGGTTTCTTTGATTCCTTTTTTCATGACCCCTCCTTTTTCTGAATAAATTCTCATATCTGCTTATGGCGGTATTTGACCATGAGCACCATTGAACGTTCACTTCCTTTGTACCATATCAACATTTGCATGGATTTGATCCAGGTCAAGTTTTTCCCGTTGCTTGATTTTTTGTGCCGACCAGATTTCGCGCACCATTCCCAGAAATGTAATGAGCCATGCGGTCATGGCAATGTAGACAAATCTTGCGGGAATGACGTCGATCACAGGGGCCTGGGTCACGTCCGCCAGGCGGTGGGTGCACACGGTATACATGCCCAGAGGAAACACGGCCCCCCAGAACAGCGGGCTGTACCGTAACGGAAACCGCCGGATTCCGTGACGCCATATCCCTAAAATGATGAGCATGGGAATCCACCAGGTGGCAGTGGCCCAGAAAAAAAAGGTGAATCCCTTTAGAAAAGGTGTCAGTTCTGCCAGAAACCCGGATGCGGCAGCCTGGCCAATCAGGCCGGCACCGCCTAAGGTGGTGATGGCCACCGCCCCCATGTTGATCCAGTAAGGCGGGGTCAGATCCTGGGGAGAGAAATGAAAAAACAGGTACCGGTAGAAGATCAACCCGATGATCCAGATGTAGAGCATTCCCCCGAACAGCCAGGTGTTGAAGGCCAGAAACAGGATTGTTTCACGATAGACCGGCAGATCCGGGGCAATGGCCGTACTCAGTACGGTGACCGCCTGGGTGGCCACCACGGCCAGGAGCCATCCGCCGTTGATGCCCCGGGCAATGGACGGTTTTTCCTCCTTGGTGATCAATCCGGTGAACAGGCCGTAAATCAGGCAGAGCCAGAGCGTGATCGTGACATACCACAGGGCTGTGGCAATGGTCACCGCACCGGTCAGGATCAGTATCTGGCTGCCCAGTACCCCTGAGGCTGCCACACAGGTGAAAAATCCCATGCCCTGGGTATGATCCCTGAAGTCCTCTTGAAACCGCCGGGTGAAAAAAAAGATCCGGAAGATATACATGATCCATAAAATGATGTAAGCAGGAATATTGATGCCCAGAAGGATCCATGCAATCATGTTAAATCCCTGGTAATGGGCTGCCATGGAAACGATCCCCGTGGACATCACCAGGGCAAAATAAGCTGGATTCAGATTCTCGATGCTCCGGGCCCAGATGCCGGATTGTGGGGGATGGTTTTTATCTTTGACCTGTTGTGCCATGGTCAGGCCTGCCGTGTCTGCCGTCGGTAAACGATGAAGGGCCGTGTCAGGTAGAACAAAGGAACACTCCAGATGTGCACCAGACGGGTGAAAGGGGAAAATGCCAGCAAAGCCCAGGCTGCTGTCACATGAACCCGGAAGCTTAAGGGTACGTCGAGCATCAGGGTGCTGTCAGGCGTAAAGGTGACGATGCCTCTGATCCAGGGGGCCACACTGTACAGCATGTTGAAATGGCTGAACAATACATTGTACATCCCCGTGGCGATCACCACAGCCAGGGCTGCCAGTGTGACCATGTCATTGCGGGTGGTCACAATCTTCAGGCGGGGCTGTTTCATTCGGCGCCATCCCAGCACCAGGATACCGGCAAACGCCGCCATTCCCACGGCCAGGCCGTTCCAGTGAGCAATGGTGTTGTGTATTTGAGCTGTGATACCGAAGATATCAAGCACGCGCTGGGGAATGAGCAGTCCGCCGGCATGCCCCATAAAGGTTGCAATGATGCCGAAATGGAACAGGATCGATCCGTAGAAAAGATATTTTTTTTCAAGAAATTCACTGGAACGGGCATTCCAGCCAAATCGGTCGGTGATATAGCGGTAACCATGGCCGAACACGAAAGTGGTCAAACATATGTAGGGGAAAACGGTAAAAATAAGGGTATGCCAAAGGGTCATGTCGGTTCTCCTTGTGTGTGCGGGCGGGGTGTCATCCGGGAGTCTTGTTGATCTGTGCCGGTGGCGGCCGCTGCTGCCAGACGGCCCAGGGGGCGAAGAAGTTCGGCATAGGCCGGTGCTTTTTTTTCCAGTCCGACCACCAGATGGGTTGCGGCATTCAGGCATTGCCATATCTGTGTTGCTGCTGCCGGTTCCGGCCGGGGATGGAGCCAGAGAAATTCCAGGAGCAATGGCAGATAATCGGGCAGATCCCCGCTCGTGCGTTCCCACCCGGTTCGGTCGTACAGGTGCTGCAGTTTTGCCAGAGCCGCAGCCCGTTTTTCATTGTCACCAAAGGCGTGATAGGTCAGGTTGAGCGTCGTGGCTGATCCTAGATCAAAGGCCGCGGTATGATTTTCCTGGAGGCGCAGCAGGTCATGGGCTTGAAGATAGGTCAGAAAATTTTGCACCGCATGTTTGAATTCAGGTTCGGGGATCTGCCGGGTGGCAGCGGCGATGGGATCAAGATCATGCAACAGCCTTTTGTCCGGGTAATCGAGCAGCACGGAGAGCACCTGCCATGTGGTGCCGGATAAGGAGATCATGGGTGTATGTTTTTTGTATTCTGTCATTTTTTAAAATGCCTCTCCCAGTCCGCATCTGCCCTGGCGGGTGAAAACGGCCGGATCATCCACGGGTGCCGTGGGGATCACGAACCGTTTTGCCAGGGGGGCCAGTGCCAGCAGTTGATAGATCTGATCCGCATCTTGAGCACTTAAGCCCACTGGATCCAGCACCTGTGTGTCGGTTTGTTTTTCCACCCGGCGCAGACGCATGTAATGGCGCAAGGCAGCCAGCCTGCCCAGGGCCAGGCGCACCGGTTCCTGGTCTCCCGCACTCAGCAGGTTCGCAAGATAGGTAACCGGTATCCGCATCTGGTCAATGGCTGCCGGAATTTCAGAGGTGTCGGCCACCTGGCGGCTGACCGGGCTGAGGGGGGGTATGTACCAGACCATGGGCAGGGTTCGGTATTCGGGATGCAGGGGCAGGGCCAGCCGCCATTGCCGGATCAGGGAATATACCGGAGAGCGGCGTGCCGCAGACAGTACATTGGATGCAATGCCCTGGGCTTTTGCTGCCTGGATTGTTTCAGGATCATTCGGATCCATGAGGATATCCAGGTGGGCCGGGTAGACATCCTTGTCCCGGGGGACTGCCGCCGCCTCAAGAATGCGGTCGGCATCGTAGAGCAGCACCCCCACATACCGGATCCGGCCCACACAGCTGTGGGCGCACAAAGTGGGCAGGCCGGCCTCGATGCGGGGATAACAGAAGATGCATTTTTCGGCCCGGCCCTGCTTCCAGTTGAAATATACCTTTTTGTAGGGACAGCCCGACACGCAGTAGCGCCAGCCCCGGCAGCGCTCCTGGTCCACCAGAACGATACCGTCTTCGTCTCTTTTGTACAAAGCACCGGATGGACAGGATGCCACACAGGCCGGATTGAGGCAGTGTTCGCACAGCCGCGGCAGCCAGAACATGAAAAGGTTCTTGAACTTTAGGTAGGTGTCGATTTCCAATCGGTTGAAGTTGACATCGCCGGCTCCGGTTTCCGACAGGCCGGCCAGATCATCCTCCCAGTTGGGGCCCCATGCAGGATCCATGGGTTCTCCGGTCAGGCAGGAATGGGAGCGGACCGTTGGCTGGTGGTTTTTTGGGGGGCTTTTGATCAGGCGGTCGTAATCATAATCCCATGGTTCATAGTAGTCATCAATGACCGGCAGGTCCGGGTTATGAAAAATGTTCATTGCCTTGTGAATCCGCCCGCCGGCCGCAAGCTTCAGCCGGTTGCCCTTCACGGTCCAGCCGCCGCGGTAAATCTGCTGGTTTTCCCATTTTCCGGGATACCCGATACCAGGTTTGGTCTCCACATTGTTGAACCACATGTATTCGGCACCTTCCCGGCTGGTCCACACATTCTTGCAGGGAATGCTGCAGGTGTGGCAGCCGATACACTTGTCCAGGTTCATCACCATGGCGTATTGCACTTTAATCTTCATACCATTCCACCTTTCCGGCCTTGCGCACGATGATGGTTTCATCCCGCTGGGAACCGATGGGTCCGTAATAATTAAAGCCGTAGCTCAACTGGGCGTAACCGCCGATCATGTGGGTGGGCTTGACCAGAATCCGGGTCACGCTGTTGTGGGTACCGCCCCGTTTGCCGGAAATTCCTGTGCCCGGCGTATTGATCAGCCGCTCCTGGGCATGGTACATGAACGCCTTGCCCGGCGGGATGCGCGGACTCACCACGGCTTTTGCCATCACCACGCCGTTGGCGTTAAAGCATTCCAGCCAGTCATTGTCTTTTGCCTTGATTTTTTTTGCGTCAGCGTCACTGATCCAGATGGATTCTCCCCCCCGGAACAGGGTCAGCATGGTGAGGGTATCGGCATAGGTGCTGTGAATCGACCATTTGGAGTGGGGGGTCAGGTAGTTGAGCACGATTTCCCGTTCAGGTTCCCGCTTCACGCTGCCGGTATTACCCGGAGTGATTGTCAGGGGCGGGCGGTAAATCGGCAGTTGTTCGCCGAAATCACGCATCCAGGGATGGTCCTGGTAGAACTGGGCCCGGCCGGTGAGGGTCCGAAACGGGACTTTTTCTTCGATGTTGATCACAAAAGGGGAGTAACGCCGTTCTTCAGATTCAATGCCGCTCCAGATGGGTGAGGTGATGATCTTGCGCGGCTGGACCGTGAGATCGTCGAAACAGATCCGTTCATCCTGCCGTCCCCGGCTCAGATGGCGTAAGCTCATGCCGGTGCGTTTTTCCAGGGTTTCCCAGGATTTGACTGCTGTGGCACCGTTGGTCTCGGGTGCCAGCATCAGAATGGTCTCGGCAGCCTGTTTTTCTGTTTCCATGACCGGCTGTCCCTGGGCGATCCCTTCGGTCACTTTGCCCAGAGCGGTTTTCAGTGCTTCGGTTTCTGTATCTGCATGCCACATAACGCCTTTGGCGCCTACACCGGCGGATGCGGCCAGCGGTCCCAGGGATGTCATTTTTTTAAAGGTATTGGGGTAGTCCCGGGTTACCACGGTCAGGGCGGGCATGGTCTTTCCGGGCACGGGGTCGCATTCGCTGTGGTGCCAGTCCTGCACCCGGTCCTGGGCGATCTCTCCGGGGGTGTCGTGCATCAGAGGGGTGGCCACCAGGTCTTTGACCGTGCCCAGATGATCCGATGCCAGTTCGGAGAATTTTTCTGCAATGGTCTTGAACTGTTCCCAGTTGGTGCGAGATTCCCAGGGCGGATCAATGGCCGGATTGAACGGGTGGATGAACGGATGCATGTCCGTGGTGCTCAGGTCATGCATTTCATACCATCCGGCAGCCGGCAAAGCGATGTCCGCATACATGGCACTGGTGGACATGCGCAGCTCCAGGGTGACCATCAGATCCAGCTTGCCTTCCGGGGCCGGGTCCCGCCATTTAATTTTTTCAGGGCGCAGGTCACTTTCTGAATTGAGTACGGCATGGTCCGTGCCCAGCAGGTGTTTGAGGAAATATTCATGCCCTTTGCTGCTGGCCCCCAGCAGGTTGGCCCGCCACAAAAAGAGCATGCGCGGAAAATTATCAGGGTGATCCGGGTCTTCAATGGCAAACCGCAGGTTGCCGGATTTGATTTTTTTCACGGCAAAATCTACGATCTCCTCATCGGTGGAAGCCCCGGCAGCCATGGCTTCCTTGACCAGTTCAACCGGATTGCAGTTGAACTGGGGATAAGAGGGCAAGCCAGCCCAGACGGGCCGCTGTCACGTTGTAGTCGGCCATGTGCTGCGCTGCCGGCTGTTTTGCCAGAGGAGACTGAACCGTTTCCGGCCGAAAAGTGTCATACCGCCACTGGTCTGTAGCAAAATAATAAAAAGAGGTGCCGTTCTGCTGGCGCGGCGGCCGCTGCCAGTCCAGGCCGAAGGCCACCTGAGCCCAGGCTGCCTGGGGCCGCACTTTTTCCTGGCCCACATAATGGGCCCATCCGCCGCCGTTCACGCCCTGGCACCCGCACAGGGTGGTCAGGTTGATGATGGTGCGGTAGATCATGTCACTGTGGTACCAGTGGTTGGTCCCGGCCCCTAAAAAGATCATGGATTTGCCGCTTGTTTTTTCGGCATTTTCGGCAAATTCACGTGCCACCCGGATGGCATCCTGGGCCGGCACGCCCGTGATCTTTTCCTGCCATGCCGGTGAAAAAGGTGCGGGATCTTTATAATCTGCCGGATAGTCGAAAGAGCCCTTTTCCGTTGTCGATGGGGTATTTTTCTGCGGCACCCCCAGGTGAGCGGCCATCAGGTCAAATACCGTGGTCACGTGCAGGTCCCCGTCCGGGGTGGGGACAGCCTTACAGGGTACCAGTCCTTTTCTGACGGTCGAGCCGGTCTCGGTAAAAACGGGAAAGGCCACGGTGCGCCAGCCGTCGTTTTTTTCTGCAAACCCCAGCAGGGGATAGACCGGCTCACCATCGGCCTTCATTTCAAGGTTCCAGTTGCCCTGTTCGTTCCAGCGGAAACCGATACTTCCGTTGGGCACGGCAAAATCGCCTGACGCTGCATCATACACCACGGTTTTCCACTGGGCGTTGTTGGTTTTCAGACCGAAATCCGCGGCACGCAGAAACCGTCCCGGGGTTTCGCTGTCCGTTCCCTGTTCAAGTACCACTAAAAAAGGCAGGTCTGTGAACTGTCTGGCGTAATCCATGAAATAGGACACCTGCCGGTCCATGTAAAACTCCTTGAGAACCACATGGGTCATGGCCATGGCCAGGGCCGCGTCCGTGCCGGCCCGGGCCGGCAGCCAGGTGTCGGCGAACTTGACATATTCGGCGTAGTCCGGTGCCACGGCAGCCACCCGGGTTCCCCGGTAACGGGCTTCGGTGAAAAAATGGGCGTCCGGCGTCCGGGTCATGGGCAGGTTGGTCCCCCAGACAATGAAGTAGGATGATTCAAACCAGTCAGCGCTTTCAGGTACATCCGTCTGTTCGCCCCATATCTGGGGAGAAGCCGGGGGCAGGTCGCAGTACCAGTCGTAGAAGCTGAGCATGGATGCGCCGATGAGTGACAGGAACCGGGCCCCGGCAGCATAACACACCATGGACATGGCTGGAATGGGCGAAAATCCGAATACCCGGTCCGGGCCGTATTTTTTGATGGTGTGAACCAGGGCCGCGGCAATCAGGGCGGCGGCTTCATCCCAGTCCACCCGCACAAACCCGCCTTTGCCCCGGGCCTGATGAAAGCGGCGCCGTTTTTCTTTGTCTGTGGCAATACTTTCCCAGGCAACCACCGGATCATCGGTTTGCCCCAGGGCCTGACGCCACATGTCCAGCAGGCACGACCGGACCAGGGGATGCTTCAGTCGTACCGGGCTGTACGTGTACCAGGAATAAGTGGCCCCCCGGGGGCAGCCGCGGGGCTCGTGGTTGGGAACCCCTTCCCCGGAGGCCGGATAGTCCGTGGCCTGGGTCTCCCATACCAGGACACCGTCTTTGACAAAGACATCCCAGGAACAGGAGCCGGTACAATTGACCCCGTGGGTGGACCGGACTTTTTTATCATACTGGGAGCGGCGCCGGTAAAGATCCTCCCATTCTCTCTGACCGCAGCGGGTTTCAGCCCAGCCTGCTGCGGTTTTTTCTTCCCGGCAGCCCTGCTTTTCCCCGCGGGGCCGGAAAAAACGAAGCGATGACAAAACAGATTTCTGCGACATGGGTTACCCTCCTTAGGCCGGTGTTGTTTACATTTTCTTTCTGCCAAAGTATTTCATGAACTGGGTTCTTTCATAAAGCGCGGGGTCTTTGCTTTTTGCCTGGCTCATCTTGCCTCTGAAATCGGCAATCTGTCTGAATCCCTTGTTATGCATCCAGATCTCAAGGCCCTCCAGCAGGGTTTTGATGTAACCGGTACCGTTTTTATACAGGCAGGAGACGGTCTGGACCGCATTTGCCCCGGCAAGTATCTGCTTGATCAAGGCGTTACTGTCGTGAACGCCGGTGGATGCGGCCAGATCGCAATCTGTCCGTTCAGACATCATTGCGATCCACCGAAGCGAAACAGCCAGATCCGAGGGTGTGCTGAACGTAAAAGACGGCTGGATGTCAAATTGGTCAATGTCAAAATCCGGGCTGAAAAACCGGTTGAACAGCACCAGCCCCTTGACACCGGTCCGGGACAATTGTTGAATCATGGGCCCCAGGTCGGTGAAATAGGGGCTTATTTTCAGGGAAACCGGGATATCCACTGTTTCAAGCATTTTTTTGATGATCTTGAAATAGAGCCCCTGAGTTTCCTGTGCGGTTCTTTCAAAACTGGAAGGCAGAAAAAACATGTTGAGTTCAAGGGCATCTGCGCCGGCTTCTTCGATACGCCGGGCATAGGAAATCCACTCAACGGAATTGTGAGAACATCGGTGTATTCAAACGCGATCTCTTCCTCGAAAATGGATTTCAGGATTACGGCGCCGGCCCCGTTTTTCTCGATTTCCTGAATTTTTTTCACCGAACTTGTCAGACCCGAACTTCCCACGATCAATGGGTTTTGAAGATCAAGGCCCATATATTGAACAGACAGGTCCATTCTCCCTCCTTATGTTATTTGAAATAACCGGTGCTAAGAAATGAAAAATCAGTCCAGATAGATTTGCGTCAATTCATCGATCATCTGATGAAAGGCTTCATGTTTGCCCGTGCCGATTCTTTCGGTTTCAAGGGTGTCAAAGTCCTGATACAGTTTCTCATCGGTTTCCCGGGAAAAACGGGCTTCTCCCATGGGATACAGAATATTGTTTTCTTTGTAGATGTGGTCGAGCATCAGCAGGATGTATTGTTCGCATTCATCGGCCAGCGCCCCGGACACAGCAGTGTCGCCGGACTGGAACCGGGCAAATTTCCGGCGGATGGCTTTGATATGGCCCCGGCCGGTGGTGTGTTCCGACAGCATCGCTTCGATGGGTCCCTGCCTGGGAATGCCGGCCTGTTCCATGGCTGGAAACAGCAGGTCTTCTTCTTTCCCGTGATGGCATTTGTCCACAAATATTTCAAAAAATTCCAGGATTCCCTCAAAATGGCCAGTGTCAATGGTTTGATTTGATTGAAGGGATTCACACATTTTTCTGAGCACACGAAATACGATCTTTATTCCTTCATGCTCATTTTTCAGCTGGTCCGTGGATTTCATAGATGGGCTCCTTAGGCTGGAAAAGCGATTTTTTAAAAAAATCAGTAAAGAAAAAAACTCAAGATGATTATGGTTGTTTCAAAAAATAGTTCAAATGTCAATATTTGAAAAAAAGTGATACGATTTTCAGACCAAGCCGATGACCGCAATCAGGGCCGAGGTCCCGTCCGGCGGAAACGAGGGAATGTCGGTTAATAAAATCAAATCATTGTTCAGAAAAGACCTCCGCCTCAAGGGTTTTAGCCGATTTTTGAAAATCGATTCTACCTGTTCCATAAATTTATGGAACAGGTCATCTAATTCCATGAAAACCATGGATCCTCTATCCGTCATATCAGTATAATAATAGTCCGCACCGCATCAGAAAGGAATTGCTTGATTTTTTTGTTTGATAAAAACCTGTTTTCCATATGTCTGCATCGCAATACTAGCACCTGGAACGGCATTATGTTGGAAAGCATCGTTAATTTTTTTTCCGCTTATGTGATATTGATCACATACTTAATAAAATTTTCATCTTATCGTCCATAATAAAATGTCTGTCCGACAGTAGAATTAGGAAAATCTGATTTTTTTGGGGGGGCGATGAAATATTTTCAAAGACGGAAACTGCTTAAGTTTTTTTTTATTTTCGTCATATTTGGCGGGATAGTTGGCCAGGCGGTCTATATACTCATCAAATTTTTTTTACCAAAGGCGAATTACGGCCCTCCTCAACGAATAAAGATAGGCGCGCCCCATAAATTTTCAGATGGCCCCAATTTTCTTTCGGAACATCAAATCTTTGTTATAAAGGAGGGCAATAAATTCCATGCTATCTCCTCTGTTTGTACCCATCTGGGCTGCAACGTCACCGTCAAGAAGCTTACTGGGCCAAAGACAGTGACTGTTAGCGGTAAAGAAATTGAAGAGAAATGGGAGTTCCATTGCCCCTGTCATGGTTCAAGTTTTTATGGTGACGGAACGCCTTATACAGGACCAGCTCCCTCTCCTCTTCCCGCATTTAAATTGTCAGTTTCGACTGTTGAAAGAAAGCTCATAGTCGATAAGGGCTCCGAGGTGAGTGCGGATTGGAGGTTAACCGTTTAGGTTTGAAAAGGAGTTTGCTGTGGGCATTTGGAAGAAATTTTCCAATAAAATCGTTACCGGCTGGGACCCCGTCCAGTCATTTGAAAAAAAAGATGCAATCGATCGTATCTTCTGGGTACATTTTCTGCCCAATGATAATGAAGTGTCCCCGAGGAGCTATTCCCTCTCGTATTCCCTATATCTTGGGACAATAGCAGCCGCAATTTTTGCGATACTTTGTATAACCGGACTGCTTTTGATGTTTCGGTATGTTCCGTCAGTTGAACATGCGTACTGGAGTGTTAAGGATATAAATTTTATTTTCCCTTTTGGCTGGTTCATTCGCAGCCTCCACCTGATTTCCGCCTATTTTATGATCAGTTTTGTCTTTTTGCATTTGTGCAGAACTTTTTATACCGGTGCATTTAAAAAGGGAAAAAGAGAGAACACCAATGGATGGCTGAACTGGCTTGCGGGGGTTGTGCTGCTGCTGCTTACCCTGGCCATGGCCTATACCGGATATCTCCTTCCCTGGGACCAGGTCAGCTATTGGGGTGCTGTCATCGGAACAAATATAATAAAGTCTATTCCGATAATCGGAGATGAACTCAGATATTTCGTTCTTGGCGGAAACGCGATAGGGCAGAATTTCCTGTCCCGCATCTTCATCCTTCATGTGCTGCTGCTGCCCTTCCTGGCAATGCTTTTTATTTCATATCATTTTTGGAGAAATAAAAAAGATGGCGGAATGGCGTGTGATGACAATATAGAATCCCACTCCGACAACGGTTCGGTAAATAGTCATACGCTGGCCGCGTCAAAACCGGATACATTGCATGACACCCCCTTGTTTTTGCAAAGGCTTATATGGGTTTTTCTTTCAACCCTTGCGTTCGCTGTACTGTTGGCGCTGTTCATTAATATTCCGATTGAGGCCCCGGCCGATCCGGTAAATGCGCCAAACCCGGCAAAAGCTCCTTGGTTCCTGTTATGGATGCAGGAACTTGTTGCCACCACGACCATAAGCATAGGCCAATACCGGATAAACGGCGGATTGGTCGGCGGAGTGCTTATCCCCGCAATTTTGCTTATCTGGCTGGCACTGGTTCCGTTTTTCGACAAAAGTCCTTCTGAGGCGACCGGCGTTTGGTTTCACCGCACTCGGTTGCGGCAGAATGTCGTATTTACAGCAATTGCGCTGGCAATTATTCTGCTGATCTTTTTTGCCTACTTTTGCCGGGGCCCGAACTGGGATTTCTTCTGGCCCTGGGAGGCTTGGCCGGGGGCACATTAACCAATATTTCAAGGAAAAAAATCAACCGGCAATGTCGAGCAAAACAAATATTATTCAGATAAATCAGGAAAAACCATGAAAAATGATAACAGTTTTTTAAAAAAAGAATCATTGAAAATCCTGATCGCAGGCTTTGCCGTCCTCGTTTTGTTAATTGTGGTGATTCTAAAAGAGTCGCAGCCTGAATGGCAGTATTATCAACACGTTTTTAAAGAGGTTTTGCAGGGGCATACCGACCAGGAACTGGACAGCAGTGACATCCCGTCCGGGGTTAAACAGATACATCTGCCTGATGCGGGTCGGGTGGATCGCTGCCAGACCTGTCATCTTGGCATTGATATGCGTGGATTGGAACAAGCCCCTTTGCCGTATCAAACCCATCCGGGAACCGGTATTCTCTGGTATCATCCTGCTGAACAGTTTGGCTGCACCCTTTGCCATGAAGGACAGGGATATGCCTTAACCAAAGCAGAGGCTCACGGGGAAATACCAAGAGAACAATGGCCACGGCCAATTCTGCCTGAAGACTATCTACAGGCCTCGTGCGGAAAATGTCATAATCCTGAACTCATGGAACAGGATGCCCCGGAATTGTTTGCCGGCAGGCAGTTATACAAAGACAAGGGGTGCAAAGAATGCCACCGGATCGGTCCGGTGGGTGGAAGTATAGGACCTGAACATAGCAACCTTGCGCGATTCAGCATCAAATACCTGGAAGAAGCGGTGATGAATCCTCCTCAGGAATCGGTAATGCCGGACATAGGTTTTACCAGGGAAGGCGTTCAGCCCCTTGTTGTTTATATGTTAAGCCTGGATTCAAAATTCGATGATGAAGTTCCGCTTAAATATAAAAAATTATTGTCGAAAAATCAGGTAACCAGCAGCTTTCTTGTTGCTGGTTACCCTTTAACCCAAAATCAAAAGAGGGGGAGAAAATGAAAATGGCAGAAAAACGTAAATGGTCCGTTGGTTTATCATTGGCGTTCTTTGTTTTCGCCTGTTTAGCAACGACCCCGGTCAATGCAGGCGATATGGATGATGCAGGCAAACTGTATAATCAGAATTGCGCGGTTTGCCATGGTGCCGACCGCGGCGGTTATTTCGCGCCGGCTTTGACTAAAGAAAGGCTCGTCAACACCACTGAAGCCGCTATCCGATCAATGGCTATCAACGGTATCCCGGAAACCCAGATGCCGCCCTGGGGCGGGAAGCTGAGCACTCCGGAATTGCGGAAATTGTCGGCTTTGTTCAAAAACACATCAAAAGAAGAAGTTGCCTTTGGCATGGAAGAGGTCAGAAAATCTTTGGAGGTATATGTTGAGGACATATCAAGCCTGCCTTCGAAGCCGGTATATCCGATCAGGAATATACACGACCTGATGGGAATCATGGTCAGGGGAAGATATTCCACGGATAACAGCAGGGTGGTTTTCTTTGACGGCAGAACACATCGTCAGGTCGGAGAAATTCCGACAAAGCATGCCCCCCATAACATGAATTACAACCCGGTTGACCTTCGCTGGGCTTATGCGGTAACCGACAGTGGATACCTTTACAAGATTGACCTTTATTCAATGCGCGCAGTGCGCAGCATTCGTACCGGATTAAACGGACCGTCGCTTGCTGTTTCCCGGGATGGAAATTATGTGATGGCAGGATCCTATGTCTCTCATAACGCGGTAATCCTGGATGCCGGGACTTTTGAACCAGTTAAGTTTTTTGATTTAAAAGGAGAAAATCCTGATGGCCAGATGGTGGAATCCGATTCCGGAATGATCACAGGAACACCGTTTGCCGATTACCTGGTTGTCGCTCTGGAGAATGCAGGTCAGGTCTGGATCATCGACTGCAGCAAGCCGGACTTGCCTGTAACCAAGATAAAGAATGTCGGCCGGCACTTACATGATGCGGTTTTATCACCGGAAGGAAGGTATTTAACCATTGCTTCTTATGAAGATGGCAATTTCCCGGTGGTTGATCTGAAAGAGAAAAAAGTGGCGGTGAAAATACCGGGGGGCTGCACGCCTCATTTTGGTTCAGGGGCAATTATAAAAGTTGACGGAAAATCTCTTGGAATCGGGACCAATATCGGAAGCTGTGAAAATACCGTTGTCACTGTCTGGGATATGGAAACCTTTGATGTGGTGAAGCAGATACCTGTTCTCGGCCCCACCGAATCACCGGCAGCCCATCCCGATTCCAAATATGTTGTCGTGGATATCGTGGGCACGGGCCCGGACGCGGATAAGATTCAGATGATCGATAAAGAGAATCTGGAGGTTGTAAAAACCATAACTGTCGGCGGGCATTCCCATTTTCCGGAATATACGGCAATGGGGGACTATTTCTATGTAAGCGCTGGATACAAGGGGGACAAGCTGGTTATCTACAAATCCGACACCATGGAAAAAGAAAAAGAGATCCCGCTTGAAAGCCCGGCGGGAATATTTTCTCATAGTCGTTCAAAGACGGTGTCAATCGGCCTGGAAGATGCGTTATAACAGACGTACTGGCTCTTTTCTGTAAGCAGAGGCACTATTTGTCGCCTCTGTTTACAGATTTTTCCTAGTACAAATGAAATTAACGGGTTGTTCAGATTTATGACAAAACTTAAGATAAATTTTCAGGACCCTGCTTTATGCGAAAAACTGCGTGTTTTTTTTTGATCTTCATATTGATCATATTGCTAGAAGTCCCATGCCTTTTTTCAGGACAGAAGTCACAGAATGGTTGGACAGCAAGACAGGTATATCTGGAAAATTGTGCCGCCTGCCATGGACGGGACCGGTCGGGTTTCATCGGAACACCGCTTGTGTCTGCAAAACTGGCCGCCCGCAGTGAGGCCGCAATTCGGTCACTGATTTTGTATGGTATAGAAAATACTTTGATGCCGGTTTGGAGCTGCAGACTGACGCAGCCGCAGATACGTCAATTAGCCTTTTACTTAAAGGAAACCCCGGCTGAAATTGTCAGAAAAGTAACAGTTGATTCTGATGGACGCTGCAATATCGCAGAAATCGAAAAATGGTGGCGTGATTCACAACGAATTGCAAAAGGCGAAGTCCTTTTTGAAGAATACTGTATGGGATGCCATCATCAAACAATTGAAGCATTTGCTCCGTCCTTTGGGGAGATTGCAGGCAACAGGGATGTTACCGCCATTGCAGGGCAAATCAAATTTCCCTGGAGCAGCAGCGCAATATTGGGATATACGGATCAGAAAATGCCGGTGTTTGGATTGACGGACAGTGAAATCAAAAATTTGGGGGCTTATGTCCATTCATTTCGGGAATAGTATTCAAAAGGAGGTCTCATGTTAAGAATAAGCAGGATTCTTAGGGAAGCAGACCGACCTGTGACCACTGCCCGACACCATGGAAGGTCAGGCATAGTGGTTATATGGAATTTAACCAATCGTTGTAATCTTTCATGTCCCCATTGCTATACCCACGCAACATCAAAAAAACTTTCCAATGAACTTGATACCCGTCAATGCAAAAGTGTCATAGATGATTTGGCAAGACAAAATGTTATGGTTTTAATTTTGTCGGGGGGCGAGCCGGTCTTGCGGCCGGATCTTTATGAATTGGCGGCTTATGCCCGAGACAAAAAAATTTTATGCGCGCTTTCAACCAACGGAACTTTAATCAATGATCTGCATCTCAGGAAAATTTTAAAAAGCGGAATCGGGTATGTCGGTATCAGTATCGACGGTATCGGTCGAAATCATGATGAATTTCGCGGGAAACAGGGTGCTTATGCCGCATCTTTGAACGCAATCCGGCTATGCAGGGATGCAGGTCTCTGAAGTGGTCCCCATGTCAAGACCGATTTGAACATTTTTTAAGCTACATTTCTGAGCCATTTGTGTTGTAGGATTTCCATCCTTTTTTATCGTTTGCAGCCTCCTTTCAATCATGCATTTTAAAAACCATTGGAATTTACAACCTAAAAATGCCCCTACTGATGACAAGAAACAGTATGGGGGGGGCATACTGAGAATTAAAAACTTTTCCCCCAAGCGAAAAATCAATCCTTCTGATCCTCACAATATTTAAAACCTGCCTTTTTCAAAATATCTTCCAGAATGATTCCAGGCTCTCCTTTTGCCTTTAATTGGTCAAGCATCCACCTTTGGATACGAACATTCACATGAACCCGCTTGAGATGCGGGGGTAACTTTTGTTTTGGTTTTCCTCTATATCCTCCACGGTTACTCTGCATTTCATTACCTCATATTTATTTTTGCAAGCTCTAAAAGTCTTGTCAATCGGATACTTTAGAAAAGTGTGTTACGCTTTACAAAAAAAATACTCCTTTTCAGTTAAAAAATACCGCCTTTTTTAATAATGTTGTCTTGATATTTTTCCCTACAGTGGTATTGTCACGCCACCATCCCGGAGGATAGGGCAACTGCTGGGAAGCACCCCGAGCGTCGTGGCTGGTGACTGAAGCATGGGGCAGCGCCGGCAAATGCCAGCCTGCCCTACATGCTTTGGTCCACAATGCGTTAAATCCCGGGGGTTTGGGGGCTGGCCCCCATTATAATCAGGCTAAAACTCCTTTTTTTAAAGGCTCACAGTAGCGCACGCTTTAGGGTAAGATGCTCTTGGTACACCGTATTTCAGCGACTGATGAAGCCTTTCATTGTTATAGAAGTTCATATAGGCTTTCAAAGACCTGTAGGCATCATTCATTGTCTGATAGTCTTTCAAATAGACATCCTCATATTTGACAGCACGCCATAACCGCTCTACAAAGACATTATCAAGTGCCCGGCCTTTAGAATCCATGCTGATTAGGATGTTTCGTTTTTCCAAAACCGTTAAAAAATTGATTGCGGTATATTGGCTGCCCTGGTCAGTGTTGAAGATTTCGGGTTGTGAAATCACCAAAGATTCCTCCAGGGCCTCAACACAGAATGAATTTTCAAGGGTGTTGCTCAGTCTCCATGACAAAACGTATCTGCTGTACCAGTCCATGACTGCCGTTAAATACACAAAGCCATTTCCGATTTTAATATACGTGATATCAGTAGACCATACCTGGTCAGGCCTTTCTATTCTGACTTCCCGCAATAAATATGGATAAATTTTATGTGTTTTGTCCCTCCTTGATAGTTGGGGTTTAGGGTAAATGGCCTCTATTCTCATCAGCTGCATCAACCGCCGAACACGTTTCCGGTTCACATTATAACCGAGTGTGTTCAAATAGGCCACCAGCCTTCGGTTGCCATAGAAAGGTGTCTTGGTATGCTGGCGGTCAATCAGATCCATCAGGCAAAGCGTGTATGGATCTATCGGCTTCGGTGTATAATAAAGCGCTCCTTTTGAAACTTCCAGCAGCTCACACTGCCTGTTAATACTGAGTTTCTGGTGATTTTTGTCAATTAATTGCCGTCGTTCAGGAATTGATTGTATCAACCTTTTTTTTTAACCAGTCATTTTCAACTTTGAGCTGACCGATCTGCTGATACAATTGATTTACCAGGTCTTTTTCGTCATTTTTCTTCCGTTGTTTATGATTGGTAAAAACTTCCGGCAGCCCCTCCAAGGCTTCCTTCTTCCACCTGGTGAGCAATGAACGGTGAATTTCAAATTTTCTGGCTAATTCTGCCACAGTTTCCTGTTCCCGTATCATTGCCAAGGCAACTTTGGTTTTAAATTTTCCGCTGTAACTTTTTTTCATGGACCTCCTTTTTTCGAGTCAATTTGAACCTGGTTTAACACCAGAAATGTCTCTATGCAAGTGGTTCAAATTTTGGGGACCATTATACTCAAAGTCGGGCTGCGGCTGTCATTAACAGCGCATACTGTTCAGGGGTTGCCGGAAATATTCGAACTGTTTGAAAAAGAAAAACTTGTAAAACTCTATATTTCACATCTGAATTATTCAGATGCCGCTTCAAAAAATTTTGCCTTGGAAACGGTTCAGATCAGAGAAAGTATGCGGTTTGTTATACAAAAAGCGTTGACATACATGAATGACAACTCTTTTACCCGTGAGATAGTAACCGGAAACAATGAGGCTGACGGTCCTTTTTTTTACCTGTTGATGCAGCAGGAAGACACCCGGAAGGCTAAATCAATTTATGAACGGCTATCAATGACCGGCGGAAACAGCTCCGGTGTTCGATTGGCCAATATTGATCCATTGGGAGAAGTCCATCCGGATCCATTTTGCAGGGGTATCTCTCTTGGAAATGTCAGGCAGAAACCTTTCAGTCAAATATGGCAGACAACGGATCATTCTTTTGTGGTTTCATTGCGGGGCCGCAAAACAAAGTTTCTCGGACGATGCGGAAACTGTCGGTTTATCGACCTCTGCGGCGGAAATTCCCGGGCCCGGGCGTTTGCCCACACTGGTGACTGGCGGGGATCCGACCCGATGTGTTATCTTACAGATGAAGAGATCTCGAAAAAATAATCAAATAATGGGGTGTGCAATGAAGCGATATGGATATATTTGTTTATGGTTTTTGTTTTTCTTTGGTTATTCCAGTGCAATGGGTGCTGCTGATCAATGGGGTACCGGCTCGCTGATGATCATTGTTGAACGGGAAAATTCAAGTGTCGTTGTGGTGGATTCCCTGAAGCATGAAATTTTGGGACGTATTTCAGATCTCGGTGTGCTGCATCATGCCAGCATCTCATTTTCCCAGGATGCCCGTTATGCATATATTATTTCACGCGATGGCTGGTTGAGCAAGCTTGACCTTCTCACCTTGGAAAGGGTGGCCAAGGTTAAGGTCGGAGATAGTTCCATAGGTTTGACAGTGACGCAGGACAACCGATATATAGCTGTTTCCAACTACAAGCCCGCGGTTGTGAAAATTATCGATGCAGAGACGTTTGAAGATGTTGCAGCAATCCCCGTTGAGCGGGAAGTCAACGGGGAGACTGTCCCGTCAAGAGTAGTGGGTATGGTTGATGCCCCTGGCAATCTTCTTGTTTTCTCCCTGATGGATGCCGACGGCATCTGGGTTGTGGACGCAGGCAGCAGTGATTTTCCTGTAATAAAGAAATACTGGGATATAGGCAAAATGCCCTACGATGCATTGCTGACCCCTGATGGCCGTTATTATATTGCCGGCCTGTATCATTCCCGGCATTTGGCAATGCTGGATCTGTGGGAATTGGACAAAACAAAAGAGATCGATCTCAATAATCCAAACAAAAAAACCGCAAAGATGGCGGTGCGGAAAGTTCCCCATCTGGGAGGCTGGTCAATGGCCGGCGGGCTTTTTTTCGCCCCCGTGGTTGCTGAGGCACGCCTGCCGGTTTATAGATCAGGAAGTTTTGAGCTGATCAAATCCATTTCCCTGGCGGGCATGCCCATGTTTGCCATGGCCAGTCCGGACGGGAGGCATGTCTGGGTTAACTTTTCCGGTCAAAATCATCGCCTTGTTCAGGTTATTGACGTAGCCACCCTGGAAGTTGTCAAAACGTTTGACATCGGAGATCGCGTGTTCAATATGGAATTTTCTCCAAAAGGGGCGTATGTATATATTTCTTCTTATAAAGACAATAAAGTGGTTGTTATAGCGGCAAACAAGCTTCAAATAATAAAGAAGTTTGATGTCAATACCCCCTCTGGAATTTTTTCGACAATAAGGGCCCATATTTCAGGCTTGTAATTCAAGGAATGTTATGGTTATATGAAAAATAGTGGAAAGTAACTTACACCGTTGATCCGGGGAGGGATTGCAGATGCGCAAACGGGTAAACATGGATGCATCAAAGACTATGGATACCCAGACTGAAATTCTGCGGTCTCTTCAAAAAATGCCCTTTTTTAAAAACGTTGATGAAAAAGACCTGGCCCCTTTTGTCGGAAAGGCCAAAAAACGAAGCTTGAACAGAGACGAAATTATTTTCACTGCTGATGAGAAGTGCCGAAACCTGCATATACTTCACACGGGAATGTTAAAAATTTTTGTCCTCTCTCCGGACGGAAGAGAGCAGATTATCCATTTCTTGAAACCTGTGGTTGTTTTCGGTGAAGACATCCTTTTTGGCGAAGATCCATATGAAGCCAGCGCCAAGGCTTGCCGGGAAACTGTTATTTTCGACATAGGGAAAAAGGATGTCGAGGATTTCCTGCACATCCATCCACAGGTCGGAATAGCAATGCTGACCTATCTTGGGAAAAAAGTACGAAAGTTGACAAGAATGATTGCCGATCTGGCGCTAAAGGATGTGCAGGGCCGCCTGGTATGCCAGCTGGTCCAAATGGCTTCAGATCAAGGGAAAAGAACGGAAGGGGGTATTTTGATTGAGGGAATGACTCAGGAAGAATTGGCCTGCGCTACCGGCGCGGTCCGGGAACATTTAAACCGTTGTCTGTCCCGGCTTCAGGAGGCCCGCCTCATTAAACTGGATCGTAAAAAAATCATTATTCAAGACATGGAATCCTTGGTCAGCCTGTCACAGAAAAGTGAACCATTTCTCTCAATTTGATTCAATCAGGGGCTGCATCCATCAAAACTGAAACCCAAACATTGACATACTCCCCCCTCCCATGTAGTTTTGCGTTGATCAATCTTAATTTCTATAATGGAGCAGACAAGAGCTTGGTGGTCACGCTGGGAAAAAATACACACTTAACAAAATTCGGATTCAGGTTCAACCGTGGTGGTACGCATTTGTCCCATACCATGATGCTGGAAGACCTGAGCAACCTGCTGGGATATATCAATGACCCCAATGCCGACAAAAAAGACTATCTGAAGGCCATCAAAGCGGACAACTGCCTGGGCAAGCGGTCGGGCAAAACGCGTGAATTGACCAGCCGCCATCTGGTGGGTCTGTATTCGCTGGATACTGCTGATATCCTTTTCAGGACATTGCAGAACTGCTGGACAAGCTGGATGACCAGCCGGCTGCCCGCAACCCGCTCCTGGTAGAGGCGCTGACCCGCCTGCGTCTTGTCAATCGCAGCAACCTGGGAGTCAGCCGCATGTACAAAGCCCTGCTCATGGAGGGAAAGGAACCTCCAGTGATCCAGGAAATCGGTGAATCGGTCTGTGTTACCTTTTTAAAGCGGGAAATGGCTGCGGCATTCCGTGTGTTTGTTGCACAAGAAAGCAGGAAGGGAAATGACCTGGGTGTGGATACCCTGCTGATCCTTCAATATCTTCTGAAACACCCGGAGCTTGAAACTTCTGTTGCGGCGGGCATGTGCCAGCGCAGCCAAGGGCAAATGAGAGAAATCCTTTCTGCCATGGAAAAGGCCGGATACATTGAACACGGAGGGGCCGGGCGTGGCATGTACTGGACACTTTACCCGGAACTGTACCAGCGGCTGGCTGAATCCGCTCAGCCGGAACGTGAGCGGCGAATTGACTGGGATGCAGCCAAAACAAGAATCCTTTCATTTTTCGACCAGGCCCGGGCAAACAGGCTTGCTATGAATATAGACCGGGTAAATCTATCGATTAAATGAAACCTTACGTATTACATAACATTAAGTGCAACATTAACCATCACTGAATGTTGCACTTAATGTTAAACGCTCATTTGCGCAACATTTACATGGCGGAATTGTTGCAACTATTGTGCAATAATCCCTATAACTGAAAACGAACAAAAAAGGCAATGAACCGCTCATGAAACCGCTGGATAAACCGTTCCGCAATACCCTGGAAAAGACCGTCAAAGA